>DATLAW010000076.1:0-21845 GCA_035527255.1 Thermohalobaculum sp.
CCGCGCAGGGGTTCAACACCGCCGATCATTTCTTCACCTATCTGCGCGACGCCTTCGATACCCTGTACGAGGAGGGTGCCGAGCGGCCACGGATGATGTCGATCGGCATGCATGCGCGGCTGTTGGGCAGGCCGGGGCGGATCGGGGCGCTGAAGCGGTTTCTGGCGCATGTGACGGGGCGCGACAAGGTTTGGGTGGCGCGGCGGGTGAATATTGCCCGGCACTGGCGTGAGCTGCATCCGTTGGAGGGGGTATGAGAAGATTTGTGAAATTGCCGCCGGGGGCGCTGGACCGTGCCGGGTATCTCGCCCGCTATGGCGGGGTCTACGAGCACAGTCCGTGGATTGCGGAAGCGGTTTGGGATGCGGGGGTTGTGTCGGATGATGTGGGGTTGCTTGCCGATGCGATGGCGGCGCAGGTCGAGGCGGCGGGGTCTGAGGCTCGGGTGGCTTTGCTGTGCGCCCATCCGGACCTTGCGGGCAAGCTGGCGGTACGCGGTGAATTGACCATTGAATCGACGTCGGAGCAGGCTGGCGCTGGGCTCGATCGGTGTTCACCAGAGGAGTTCGGGGAGTTCCAGCGGCTGAACGATGCCTACAAGGTTCGTTTCGGGTTTCCCTTTATTCTGGCCGTGAAGGGCTATGACCGGGCTGGGATCTTGGGGGAGTTCCGCCGCCGGGTCGGCAACGATCGGGAGGTTGAGTTCCGCGAGGCACTGGATCAGGTTCACCGGATTGCCCGGCTGCGCTTGCAGGCATTGGCCGAGGAGGCTCCATGACCGATATGATCGCGGCCGAGCCACTGACGGCGGCGGCGTTCGCCCCCTTCGGCACGGTGATCGAGGTTGCCGGGGCTGAAAACTTTCCGATCAACGGCGGTACCACGACCCGGTTTCATGCCCTCGCCGCGGCTGATCCTGGCCCCGGGGGCGAGGCGATCCTCTCGATCTTCCGGGCCACCCGCTGGCCGCAGCCGGTGGAGATCAAGATGCTGGAGCGCCACCCGCTGGGCAGTCAGGCGTTCTTTCCGCTGTCGCCCGAGGACTGGCTGGTCGTGGTGGCTGAGGGCGAGCGGCCCATGGTGGCTGACCTGCGCCTGTTCCGCGCCCGTGGCGATCAGGGGGTGCAATATGCGCGCGGTGTGTGGCACCACCCGTTGCTGATCCTGACGGAGTGGCAGGATTTTTTGGTCGTGGACCGGCAGGGACCGGGGCAGAACCTTGAGGAAATTATGCTTTCGGATCCGGTGACAATTGGTCAGCTGGAGGCATGAACGCGCCTAGGCATCAAGCGTGTCGGCGATACCGCCGATGTGGTCGGTGATGATGTCCCAGTCGCTGTCGGCTTTGAAGTCCGCCTTTTGATCGATGCCGTATTCGGTGGGGCGGTTGATGTAGGCGGTGCGCATGCCCTGCCCGCGCGCGGCCTCGAGGTCGTCGTTGTGGGCAGCGCACATCATCACCTCATTGGGCTGCATTCCGAGGGCGGCGATGGCGGCCTGGTAGGCGCGCGGATCGCGCTTGTAGGCCCGGGTGACGTCAGACGACAGGATCAGATCCCACGGGATGCCGGCGCGCTTGGCCATGTTTACCAGCAGCTGCGTGGCGCCGTTGGATAGCGGGCTGATGATGTGGGTTTGCTTCAGTCGCAGCAGGCCGGGGACCGAATCCGGCCACGGGTCGAGGCGATGCCACATCAGGTTCATATCAGCCTTCTCGGACTCGCTGAATTTGCCTTCGATACCGAAGGTTACCAGGATTCTATCAAGTATTTCGCGGTGGATGACGTCGATCGGCGTCCAGGCCCGCTCGCCGGAGATGACCGGGGCCATGCCGGGGCGGTAGCCGGAGCGCCAGGCGCGGGCGAAGGCTTCCCAATCGACCCCCTTGATGGCCTTTTTCGCCGCCAGCCGTTCACCCATCCGGGTGACCGAGCCGCGCCAGTCGACGACGGTGCCGAAGGTGTCGAACACCAGGGCCTTGACGTTTTGCAGGCTCATGTCTTGTCTCCGTCGGTGATCTGGTGAACCCAGGGGCGGCAGCACCGGTCGCCGGCCTGGAAAGCGGCGATCTCGCTGAGGCGTTGGGCGGTCAGGCTGATGTCGTCGAGGCCGGTCAGCAGCGACTGACGGCGCAACTCATCGATCTCGAAGCGAACCGGCGCGCCGTTCGGCGGCACCACCACCTTGCGGTTCAGATCGATGGTGAAGGGGGCGTCCCTCTGGGTGCGGGCGATCTCGGCGAAGGCCGCGACGGTTTGGGCCGGGAGAGTGACCGGCAGGGTGCCGTTCTGGTAGCAATTGTTGGCGAATATGGCACCGAAGCTGGGGGCGATGACGGCGCGAATGCCGAGGCAATTGAGCGCCCAGACCGCGCCCTCACGCGACGAGCCGCAGCCGAAATTCGCTCCGGCGAGCAGGATCGGGGCATCCGCCCAGGCAGGTTGGTTGAGGATGAACTCCGGGTCCGGAGTGCCGTCGGCGCGGTTGCGCCAGGCCTCGAAGGCAAAGGGGCCGAGCTGGTCGCGTTTCAGCAGTGACAGGCGTTCGATGCGGATGATCACGTCGGTGTTGACGTTTGACGCCATCAGCGGCACGGCGGGGCCGGATATGGTGGTCAGCGGCGTCATGCGCGCGTCGCCAGCTTGCGCACATCGGTGATCTGGCCGGTCACGGCGGCGGCGGCGGCCATCGCCGGGCTGGCCAGATGGGTGCGGGCGCGCGGGCCCTGGCGGCCGACGAAGTTGCGGTTGGTGGTCGAGACCGACCGGGCGCCGGGGGCGACGAACTCGCCATTGGCGGCAACACATTGCGAGCAGCCGGGTTCGCGCCACTGGAAACCGGCGTCCTTGAATATGCGATCAAGTCCCTCGGCTTCGGCGGCGCGCTTGACCGACTGACTGCCGGGAACAACCCAGGCCGTGGTGTTGGCGGCAACCTTTCGCCCCTCGGCGATGGCCGCGGCGGCGCGGAGGTCCGACAGGCGGCCATTGGTGCACGAGCCGATGAAAACATGATCGACCGCCAGCCCCTCCATCGCAGCGCCGGGGGTCAGGCCCATATAGGCGATCGCATCGGCCCAGGCCTCGCGGCGGGCGCTGTCGACGGCAGTGGCGGGGTTGGGGACACGGCCACCGATGCCGACGGTGTGTTCGGGGCTAGTGCCCCAGGTGATCTGCGGCTCGATCTGCCCGACATTGATGGCGATCTCGCTGTTAAACCTGGCGCTTCGGTCGGTTGGCAGGGTGCGCCAGTGAGCAAGAGCCGCGTTCCAGTTCGCATCTTGCGGCGCGAAACGGCGGCCGGCGAGATATTCGTACGTGGTGTCATCGGGGGCGATCTGGCCAACCTTGGCGCCGAACTCGATCGACATGTTGCAGATCGTCAGCCGCCCCTCGATCGGCATGGCGCGGATTGCCGAGCCAGCATATTCGACCGCATAGCCGTCGCCCCCCGCCGTGCCGATGGTGCCGATCAGGTGCAGGATCATGTCTTTTGGTGTGACCCCCAGCGGCAGCGCGCCCTCGAAGACAACGCGCATGGTTTGCGGTCTTTTCTGGATGATGGTCTGGGTCGCCAGCACATGGGCAATCTCGGTCGAGCCGATCCCGAAGGCCAATGCGCCCAAAGCGCCATGGGTCGAGGTATGGCTGTCGCCGCAGGTGATCAGCAGGCCGGGCAAGGTCAGGCCAAGCTCCGGCCCGATGACATGGACGATGCCCTGCTCCGGGTCGTTGACATCGAAATGGCGGATGCCGGCGGCGGCGGCCTTGTCGCGCAGCGCCGGGGCCAGGCGGGCGCTGATTTTGGTCGACGTTGCGGTGCGGCCGGAAAGCGTCGAGACCGCGTGGTCGGGCACGGAGAAACTGAGATGCGGGCTGTGGATGGCATGACCACGGCGGGCAACCTCGTCGAGCCCTTTCGAGCCGCTGAGGTCGTGCAGCAGGTTGCGGTCAACATGCAGCAGCGCATAGCCATCGCGGAGGTCGGCGACCACATGCGGCGCCCAGGTTTTCTCGAAGAGGGTATCTGCCATGCCCTGCCCCTACACGAACCTCGTTTCCTTGGCCCGGATCAGGGCGCAGACGATGTCGTTGACCGGGGTCGCCACGCCGATGCGGGCGCCCTCGCGTGGGATGGCACCGTTGATGACGTCGATCTCGCAGCGCCGGCCGGCCATGTGATCCAGCAGCATCGAGGGTCGGGCGTTCGGGATTTTTGAGGCGAAGTTGGCGACATAGGCGACCGGGTCGTCAAAATCGAGCGCGATGCCTTTGGCGCGCGCGACCGTATAGGCTTCGGTAGCGCAAGCGGAGGCGACGGCAAAGGCGTTGGTATCGGCGACGACCTGGCCGATGGTCAGGCCGGTCAGGGTGCAGGGGCCGCTGTAGGTGACGTTGCAAATCAGCTTTTCCCAGACCATCTTGTGAATGTCATCGAAGGTCAGAACCTTGAAGCCGCCAGAGCGCCAGATCTCGGCAACCTGCTCCAGTCGTTCGGTTTTCGGCCCGGCATATTCGCCGAGGCGGACAAATTCCATGCCATTGTGATGCGCATGTCCGGGGCCTTTCATCGAGGCGCCGAAGCCACCGACGACGCCCTGGATGATACGGGATTCCCCGAGGATCTTGGCGACTTTCTCGGCGCTGCCGAGGCCGTTCTGGATCGCCAGCACCGGGGTGTCGTCGCGCAGTATATCGGCGGCGGCATGGGCGGCGGCCTCGACCCCGTCGGCTTTGGTGGCAATGATCACCAGATCGGCCTTGCCGACATCAGCAGCCTTTGTAGTGGCGTTGAGACGGACCGTGCGATCGCCACTTTTGCCTTCGACCCGGAGGCCATTCTGGTTCATCGCCGCGACATGCTCGGGC
Organism: Thermohalobaculum sp.; assembly: GCA_035527255.1. Lineage (GTDB taxonomy): Bacteria > Pseudomonadota > Alphaproteobacteria > Rhodobacterales > Rhodobacteraceae > Thermohalobaculum. Next base: position 4,869 of record DATLAW010000076.1, read on the forward strand.
CAGGCATCGACGGCCCAGACATTGTGCCCGGCATCGGCCAGCAAGGCGGCATAAATCGAGCCCATTGCGCCGGTGCCGATGATCGCAACACGTTTGGAATTGGTCATTCGGGGGCACTCCTGCGGGCGATGTTAAGGGTGAGATGCCACCCGGGATCAGCAAATGTCAAATCCCATATCGGATATTCCAGCACACCATTTCAATGGTGCAGTTGCGGTGACGGCTGAGGCTCGGATAGGATCAGCGGGGATTATGCAGGGGAGAGAAAACGTTGCGCGCAAGAACTACCATTGAACCCTGCGAGATGCCGCTCGCTCAGCTCAAAACGCGGGTTGGTGACGAGGTCGGAATTTCCGACTGGTTTGCCATCGGACAGGCGCAGATCGATGCCTTCGCCGATCTGACCGGCGATCATCAGTTCATCCATGTCGATCCGGTTCGGGCAGCGGCGACGCCGTTCGGCGGGACCATCGCGCATGGCTTCCTGACGGTGTCGCTTCTGAGCTGGTTCGCCGGCAATGCGCGGCCAAGGATCGCCGGGACCCGGCACAGCGTGAACTACGGGTTCGATAAGTTGCGATTCGTGGCCCCGGTTCCGGCGGGCAGCCGGGTGCGGGGGCGGTTCCAACTGACCCGGCTGGACGAGCGTGTGCCGGGCGAGGTGACCCAGCATTATCAGGTGACGGTCGAGATCGAGGAGGCCGAGCGCCCGGCCCTGGTCGCCGACTGGATCACCCGCGCCTATCTGGAGACGATTTGATGCGGGCATTGGTGGTCGAGGGCTTTGCGCCGTTCGAGACCCATGAAATCCGGGAATTGCCCGACCCGGTGCCAGGCCCCGGCCAGGTGGTGATTGATACGCGGGCGATGGGACTGAACTTTCCCGATGTTCTGATGGTCGAGGGCAAATACCAGCACAAACCCGACCGGCCTTTCATCGCCGGCTTCGACGCGGCGGGGGTGGTGAGTGCCATCGGCGACGGGGTGAGACGTGCGGCGGTCGGCGACCGGGTGCTGACTTCGCTGCGGAGCGGGGCGTTCGCGACGCAGGTAACGGCGCCGCAGCGGGCGGTCTGGGTAATGCCGGAGACGATGAGTTTCGAGGACGGGGCGGCGTTTGGGCTGGTGTGCCTGACCGCCTATATCTCGCTGATCGAGAACGCCAAGGCGCAGGCCGGTGAAACGGTGCTGATCACCGGTGCATCGGGTGGTGTCGGGTTGGCGATGACCCAGTTTGGCGCGGCAAAGGGCATGCGGATCATCGGCGGTGTCACCAGCGACACGAAGGCTGCGCTGGTAAAGGCCAACGGGGCGGAGGCCACCGTTAACCTGGCGGCCGATGGACTTGCCGACAGCCTGCGCGACGAGGTTTATTTGCTGACCGGCGGAAAGGGCGTCGATCTGGTGGTCGACATGGTTGGCGGCGATGTGTTCGATGCGGCGCTGCGGGTGATCCGGCCCGGTGGGCGGATTGCGATCGTCGGGTTTGCCAGCGGCCGGATACCGGAGATCAAGGCGAACTACCTGCTGGTGAAGCGGCTGACCGCAATCGGCTCGCCGCTGACCTCTGGGCGGGATCGGGTGGATGCGCTAAAGGACACCGCTATGGCGGAGATGTTCCGGATCTACGCGGCGGGCGGCCTGCGGCCAGTGATCACGGCGCGGGTTGCCCTCAACGATTGGCGCGATGCGTTCCGGCAGTTCAAGGAACGCCGGGTGACGGGGAAGATTGTGATGGTGCCGTGAGGATGAAGAATACGCGGGAATCGACTGATCTTGAGACCTTTCTGGCGTCTTTGCCGGACGCTGAGGCGGCCGAGGCCCGGGTTGCGGCGGCGCGGATCGATGCGCTGGAGAACCTGGTTGGTCCGCCCAACTGGATCGAGCGCAACCTGGTCTTGCTGGCGGTGGTGACGCTGGGGCTGTTCGTGACCGGTGTCACCGGGTTGATCGGGGTGTTTGCCTGGGGCCGCGAAACGCTGGGGCTGGGCGGCGTGACGCTGATGGTCTCGGCCTTCCCGACGTTGGTCTTCGCCTATCTGTTCTCGGTGCGCGGGCAGACCCGGTTCGACCACGCGAAGATGGCCCTGAACGAGCGGCATTTCCTGCCCCATGGCGGTTTGTATTTCGGCACCCCGTCGGGGTCGGGCAAGGTTGTCCGGGTTGACCCGCCGAAAACCGGCGAGCCGACCTTGCGTGAGCAGATCGAGGCGCAGCACCACGCGGCGTCGACGCGGAAATGGTAGACGCGGAAATGGTAGACGGGGGGCGGGTATGAAGGGCGTGGTTTTCACCGGTAACCGGCAATTGAAGCTGCGGGAGTTTCCCGACCCGGCGCCGGGCGAGGACGAGGTGGTGATCGAGATCCGCGCCTCGGGCATGTGCGGCAGTGATCTGCATGTGTATCGCACGCCCGATGGCAGCCCGTTCATCGCCGGGCATGAGCCTTGCGGCGTGGTGGTGGAGCGCGGCAGCGCAGTGCCGGAGCGGATGGCGCGCCGCGATTCGCGAGTGATGGTGCATCACTATGACGGCTGCCGCTGCTGCCCGAACTGCCTCAGCGGCTGGACCCAGTTATGCGATGAAGGCTCGGTGGTTTATGGCCGCTCCGGGCATGGCGCCCACGCGCGCTACATGAAAATCCCGGCACGAACCCTGGTGCCGCTGCCCGACGAGCTGAGCTTTGTCGAGGGGGCTGCAGTGTCCTGCGGGACCGGCACGGCTTACGGTGCGCTGAGGCGGATGAATATGGCAGGTGGCGGCATTGTCGCGGTCTTCGGCCAGGGGCCGGTCGGCCTGAGTGCGACGATGATCGCCAAGGCGATGGGGGCGACCGTGATCGCCATCGACATCTCGCCCGACCGGCTGGCGCAGGCCAAGGGGTTTGGCGCCAACTATCTGATCAACGCATTGACCGACGAGCCGGTGGCGGCGATCAAGGCGCTGACCGGGGGATTGGGCGCTGAGTTTGTGCTGGAGTGCAGCGGGGCGTCGACCGCCTGTGCGGCGGCGGCGCGGGCGACCAAAACCTGGGGTACGTGCTGTTTTGTCGGCATGGGCGGCGAATTGGCGCTGAATGTACGCTCCGACATCATCATGCGCCAATTAACGTTGCTGGGGTCGTGGACGTTCTCGAACATCGGTCAGAAGGAATGCGCCGACTTCGCCGCCCGGCACCGGCTGCCGGTGGAGAGGCTGTTCACTCACCGATTCGCGTTGGGTGAGGCGGAGGCGGCCTACAAGCTGTTCGACACCCAGACCACCGGCAAGGCGGTTATCCTGCCGCAATAGGGAGAATACGATGCATACGGTTTTGATGCAGGGCCGCCTGGCGGTGCCGAGGGCGGAGATGCTATGTGAACGCCTGGGCGACGGCTGGCGGGTGGCAATCTGGGACCCGGCTCAGCATCAGCCCGCCGATTTCGCGGCGCTGGTGGCGGAGGCCGATGCCATCGTCGGCGGTGCAATCCCGGTATCGCCGTGGCCGGAGGTGCTGAAGTTGAAGCTGATCCAGATCCCCTGGACCGGGCACGAGTTCACCTCGGCCGAGCGAAATCCAGCCGGCGTGCCGGTGTGCAATTGCTACGAGCACGAGACCTCGATTGCCGAATATGTGCTGCTGGCGATGCTGGAGTGGAAGATCGGGCTGCGTCATCTGGATGCCGCGTTCCGCGCCAATGGCTGGGGCGGCCGCGAGATCGCCGGCGGGCCGGTGCATGGCGAGGTTCGGGGCGCCACCGTGGGCATCATCGGCTATGGTCATATCGGCCATGAGGTGGCGGTGCGGGCGCGGGCGTTCGGCATGAAAGTTGTGGGGATCAGGCGGTCACAACCACCCTGCCCGCCTGAGCTGGAATGGCTGGGCACGATGGAACGATTGGACGAGTTGCTGGAGGTTAGCGACTTCGTGCTGGTGGCCTGTGACCTGAACGACCAGACCCGGGGGCTGATCGATGCCGCGAGGCTGGCACGGATGAAGCCGGACGGCGTGATCATCAACGTGGCGCGCGGCAAGGTGATCGACGAGGCGGCGCTATATGCGGCGCTGAAGGACCACCAGATCGGCGGCGCGGTGATCGATGTGTGGTGGAACTACAATGTGCCGGACGAGCCCGAGGTATGGCCCGCGAACTTTCCGTTCCAGGAGCTGGACAACGTCATCTGCTCGGCCCACGAATGCGGCTGGACCCAGGAGCAGGTCGATCGGCGCTGGGATTTTGTTGCCGAGAACCTGGAGCGTGTCGTGCGGGGCGAGGCGCCGGAGAGCTTGCTGTATCTGGGGACCGGGGGGTAGGAGGTGCGCGGGTGAAATCTTCGGGCGCACGCGCGAAATATGTTGAGTAACGCTTGAAACACAACTTGATCTGGAGAACGCTACCATTCCGAAATTCGGCGGCTGGCTCCGGAAGTTCCCGGAGATTGCACGCCGCCATCTTAAATCCAAGGGGATACCATTCATGTCAACATCAGACCAAACGGAGCACAAGGGAAGTTGCTTTTGCGGCGCTGTCCAGATCAAGGCCTCGGGCGAGCCCTTCGCCATGGGTTATTGCCACTGCAAGGATTGCCGGGCATGGAGCGCCGGGCCGGTAAATGCGTTCACGCTGTGGAAGCCGGACGCGGTGCAAGTCACCAAGGGGGCCGACCTTCTGCTCACCTACATCAAGAGCGATTCCAGCCACCGGAAGTCCTGCACCAAGTGCGGCGGCCATGTGATGACCGATCATCCGGGCGCTGAATTCACCGACGTCTATGCCGCCGTCCTGCCCTCGCTGGTGTTCAAGCCGGGGGTTCACGTCAACTACGAATCCGCGGTGCTGCGGATCAAGGACGGGCTGCCGAAGTTGAAGGACTTCCCGGCTGAAATGGGCGGATCGGGCGAGACTATGCCGGAGTAACGCCAACTTTCTTTGATGGTCGGGTCACACTTCCATGGTCCCCGCCTTCAGCAGCCCCTCGCGGAGGTGCTGCAGATCGGCGTCATCCTTGTAGTGCATGGTTGCCAGATAGGCCTCCAGATCAAAGCCCGGCTCCAGCGCGCGGATGCGGGCCACATGCGCCGCCCCGGCGGTCTTGTCGCCGACCCAGCCGTAGGACGCGGCGACGAAGGCGTGCTGACCGTGATCCATCGCCGAGAGGTGCATGAAGGCCTCAATCGCCTCGGCGTATTGGCGCGCCGCGAAATGGGCCTTGCCGAGGTGGCTCCAGAATCGGGCCGGGTGGTGCGGGTTCAGGCGCATCGCCTTGCGGATCCACTCGATACCCTCCTCCGGGTTGCCGAGCCAGGTCAGGATCTCGCCCTGCTGGACGACGACGAGGTCGTAATTGGGGTTCAGGGCCAGTGCACGCTCCTGGTGGAAGCGGGCCTTGGCCAAATCGTTGCGGGCTACATAGACCGCCGCGAGGATGCGGTGAACATCGGCATCGTTGTCATCAAGCGCCAAGGCGCGAGCGAGTCCGGCTTCAATCTCGTCGAGCGTTGCCTCACGATCAGCGCACCAACCGTAACCCCAGGTCTGTCCCAGGATGCAGGCGCGCCAGGCGTGGGCATGGGCGTATTCGGCGTCCAACTTGATCGCTCGGTTGATCAGCTGTTGTGCGCTATCGTTGTCTTCGCGGGTGCTTCGGTGGTGCAGTACCTTGGCAGCCAACACACATTCATACGCAGCCATGTTGGCGGGCGTCTTGCGTTTTATCTGGTCGTGCTGTGCGGCCTCGAGCCGACCCGGCAGGGTGGCGACGATTGCCGATGTCACCTCGTCTTGTATCTCGAAGATGTCATCCAGTTTGCGGTCGTATTTTTCGGCCCAGATGTGGCTGTCGTTGGCGGTGTCGATCAACTGGACCGTGATCCGCAGGCGGTCGCCGGATCGGCGCACGCTGCCCTCGACCAGATACTGCGCGCCCAGCTTCTGCGCCACGTCGCGGATATTCACCGACTGGCCCTTGTAGACAAAGGTCGAATTGCGCGAGATCACGAACAGCTCGTGGTGGCGGGATAGTTCGGTGATGATGTCCTCGGTCAACCCGTCGACGAAGAATTCCTGCTCCGCGTCGCCGCTCATGTTGGCGAAGGGCAGCACCGCGACGGTCGGTTTGACCACGGCGCGGGACGCGGCTGGTTTCTCGCCTTTCGCGGCACCGGCGGCCGGCGGCGCATCCAGCACCACGCGGTAAACTCGGATCGGCCGCTTGATGTTCTTGAGGGTCTTCTCGCCCAGATCCTCGAAGGCGACATCCAGCCGGTCGGCAACCTGGTCGTACACCGCCGTCGTCACGCAGATGCCGCCGATCTCGGCCAGCTGTTCGAGCCGGGCGGCGATATTGACGCCATCGCCGAAAATGTCGTCGTCCTGGAAGATGATGTCACCGAGATTGATGCCGATGCGGAACCTGATCTGCCGGTCCTCGGCGACGTCGGCGTTGCGCCGGGCCATCCGTTCCTGGATTTCGACGGCGCATCGCACCGCGTCGGCGACGCTCTGGAACTCCACCAGCATGCCGTCGCCGGTGGTCTTGATGATGTTGCCTTGGTTCTTGGCGATGGCAGGGTCGATCAGCTCGGCCCGATGGGTGCCGAGCCGGGCCAGTGTTCCCAGCTCGTCGATGCCCATCAGGCGGCTGTAACCCGCCATATCGGCGGCCATCACCGCGGCAAGCCTGCGTTCCATTCAGTTGTCCCCTTCAGGGAAGTTTATCCGCAGGCGCGCTGATGTGTCGAGGCCAACATTAGGGTATCGCTGCTTTAGGCGCCGTGTTCAGGCATCACAAGTCCGCTAATTGTTCCAGTCCTGTGCGCGCAGGCGAAAATCATTCTGGCCCGACCGATCGGCGCCCCTCAGCAAAAAGATCGAATGTTGTGACAGGTCCAGCCCGCCCCGCTCGACGTGCATCGATGCCGCCCGACCACGATCATAGACCGAGGTCGTTGGCATCATCCGCATCGTCATGCCGCGCCTCGGGTGTGGCGAGCGGTTTTCCTCGGATCCATGGGCGATATAGACGTCGTGCAGCGCCATTTGACCGGCCTCGAGGATCAGGTTCTCGGCCTGGCTCGCGTCGTATTCGTCGGGCTTCAGCTCCTGGTTCAGCGTGAAGTTAGGGTCATCCTTTTGGTCATGCGCCATCAGCCGGTTGGTTTTGTGCGAGCCGGGAATGTAGCGCAGGCAGCCGTTCTCGACCGTTGCCGAATCGATGGCAATCCAGACCGTACAGGTCGCCAGCGGGCGGATCGGCCAGTATTGACCGTCCTGGTGCCACGGCGTCTTCTTGCCGTTCAGCGCAGGCTTGGCGAAAAAGCTCATGTTCCACAGGCAGATATCCGAACCGATCAGTTGCGCAACCATATCGAGGATGTTCGGGTCGCGGGCGTAGTTCAGAAAGCCGAGGTCGTAGCTGAGCAGCACCGAGGCGTTGTCGCGGAACTCCGGGTGGCGTTTTAGAAGCGCTGTGTGCCGGTCGCGGATCTCCTGAAGCTGCGCTTCGGGCAGACGGTAATCAGGGACCACGTATCCCTTCTCGTGATACTCGGCGATCTGGGCATCGGTCAGCATACGGCTCAATGCCCAGTCTTCTCGGTATTGCCGACAATCATCCGCAGCATCCGGCGCGGGTCGGTGTAGTCATCGATGGCGCAGTGCATCGACGAGTGGTTGTCGAGGCCGAGCAGCATTTTGGTTGACCAGGCGTGGCAGTAATGGAACTGCGGCTGGAGGGCGTGCTCGAACAGATCGGCCAGCAGGGCGTCGCCCTCGGCCAGGGGCAATTTGTTGATCTTCATCGTATAGCCGGGGTTGACGAACAGGATTTTTCGGCCGGTGCGGGGATGAGTCCGGACCACCGGGTGGACCACGTCCGGGTGGGTCGCCAGTTGCTCCGGCGTCAGCGTCGGCGTGGCCCCGCCCGTGTTCCAGCCCCAGCGGTGGGTGGCGGTGAGGTCGGCGATGCGGGTTTTGGTGGTCTCGGGCAATTTTTCGTAAGCCAGCGCCATGTTGGCGACCAAGGTATCGCCGCCCTGTCCCGGCACCCGTTGGGCATAGAGGAAAATCGCGTCCGACGGCTCGGTCTCGTAGCTGAGATCGGAGTGCCAAAAGGCCCCGGCGGGCTTGCCGGTGGTGCGCGACTGGGCGGTGCCGTCATTGCGGGCAATGATCGATATCTCATGGGTCTCGGGGTGGTGGTACTGGTCCAGCACATGGGGCACCAGATGGCCGAAGCGGCGGCCAAAGTCATGCAGCCAGGGGACGTTCTCCTCAAGCTCCGGGATGACGATGGCGACATGGTCGAACATCGCCTGCTCGACGATGGCAAAATCCTGCGCGCTGAGGGTGCGGGCGCTGTCGAGGCCGTGGATCAGGGCGCCGACCGGGCCTTCGAGGGGCTCAATGCGGATAGGCATCGCGCTTGTCTCCTGATGCAATCTGCTGTTAGTCGATCCTAGCGGCATCGCTGAGGGCCGGGCAAGCACGGGAACATCAGGTGGAAGATATCGGGACCGTTGAGTGCCAGACCGAGGAGACGGCGCAGGGTCGTGTTGCCCGGCTGACGCTGTCAAACCCGGCAAAGCTGAATGCGTTGAGCCCGACGGTGATCATGGCGCTGCATGGGCAGGCGACGCGCTTGGCCGAGGACACAGGGTTGCGGGTCGTGGTGCTGACTGGCGCCGGGGTGCGGGCCCTTTCCGCCGGGGCTGACATCGGTGTGCTGGCCGGGTTGGATTCGGATACCGGGCGGGCGTTCATCACCGCGTTGCACCAAGCTATCGACGCAGTGCGCCGCCTGCCCTGCCCGGTGATCGGCATGCTGCGCGGCTATTGCTTTGGCGGCGCGATGGAGCTGGCGGCGGCCTGTGACATGCGGATCGCCGATACCACGCTGGTCGCCGGGATGCCGGAGGTGAAGGTCGGCATCCCCTCGGTGATCGAGGCCTGCCTGCTGCCGCGCCTGATCGGTTGGGGCAAGACCAGCGAGCTGCTGATGACCGGCGAGAATATCGATGCGGCGGAGGCACTGCGGACAGGTTTTGTCCAGCGGCTGTGCGCGCCGGACGAGCTGGAGCGGCAGACGCAGGCCTGGGTCGATGCGATCCTCGCCGCAGGGCCGGGCGCGGTGCAGGCGCAAAAGCGGATCATGCGGGGCTGGGAGGCGCTGCCGGAGGCCGAGGCCATCGCCGCCAGCATCGACGAGTTTGCCGGGATGTTCCCGACCGGCGAGCCGGCGGAATTCATGCGGCCATTCACTGAACGCAAGAAGGATTGAGCGGCATGCAACCAAACCGCACCTGGCTGTTCGCCCCCGGCAACCATCCCCGCAAGGTCGAGAAAGTGTTCGGCACCGGGGCCGATGTCGCGATCCTCGATCTCGAGGATGCGGTGGCGGTGGCTAAGAAGGAGGCCGCGCGGGGGCCGGTGGCGGCGGCGCTGGCCCTGCCGCGGTCTTGCCGGGCTTATGTTCGGGTCAATGCGCTGGACACCGGGTATACCTTTGGCGATCTCGAGGCGGTGGCCGGGCCGGGCCTCGATGGCATTGTGCTGCCAAAGGTCGAGCGGGCGGCGGATATCCAGATGGTCGATTGGGTGATCGGGTCGCTAGAACGCAAGAACGGCCTTGCCCCCGGTTCCATCGACCTGATGCCGATCCTCGAATCCGGGCGCGGCATTGCCGGGGCGCGGCAGATTTGTGGCGCGGCTGGGCGGCTGAAGCGGGTCTCCTTCGGGGCCGGGGATTATACTCGGGATATGGGCATGGAATGGACCATGACCGAGCACGAGATCGATGCGGCCCGGGCCGAGGTGGTGCTGGCCTCGCGGATCAACGATCTGGAGCCGCCGGTCGATACCGTGTTCATCCATATCCGCGAGCACGACGCCTTTCGCGCCTCGTGCATTCGGGTGCGCCAGTCAGGATTTCAGGGCAAGCTGTGCATTCATCCGGATCAGGTCGGGCTGGCCAACGCTGCCTTCACGCCGACCGAGCAGGAGGTTAGCTGGGCCCGCAAGATTGTCGCCGCGTTCCGGGAGGCGGAGGCGGCCGGGTCGGCCTCGATCCAGGTCGATGGATATTTCATAGACTATCCGATTGTGGAAAAAGCCGAGCGCATGGTGGCGCTGGCCGAAACGGTTGCGGGGAGCGGACAATGACGGCTGAACTGATTTTGCGCGGTGGGCGGGTGATCGACCCGTCGCAGAATATCGATGCTGTGATGGACGTGGGTTTTGCCGGGGGCAATGTCGTGGCCGTGGGCCAGGATATAAAGGGCAGTCCGGGTGTGGAAGTGCGCGATGTCGCTGGGCACATCGTTTCGCCGGGGCTGATCGATCTGCATACCCATGTCTACTGGGGCGGCACCTCGCTGGGGATCGATGCCGAGGAGTTTTGCCGCACCTCCGGGGTGACCACGGCGGTGGATACCGGGTCGGCCGGGCCGGGAAATTTCGCCGGGTTCCGCAAACATGTGATCGATCGGTCGGAGGTGCGGATCCTCGCCTATCTGCATGTTTCGTTCGCCGGGATATTCGGTTTCGGCCACCGGGTCATGGTCGGCGAGAGCCAGGACATCCGGCTGATGGCCCCGCGCGAGGCGGCGGAGGTGGCCGATGCCAACCGCGATGTGATCATCGGCATCAAGGTGCGGCTGGGGCGCGGTGCCTCGGGCGATCAGGGGATGACGCCGTTTGCCTATGCGATGGACGTGGCCGAGGAGGTTGGCATGCCCCTGATGGTGCATATCGACGAGCCGCCGCCGAACTACGAGGAACTGGTCGATGCAATGCGGCCAGGCGATGTGCTGACCCATTGCTTCCGGCCGTTCCCGAACTCGCCCGCCACGGCGCAGGGCACGATCAAACCGGCGGTACTGCGGGCCCGCGAGCGCGGCGTGCTGTTCGATGTCGGCCACGGCAAGGGTTCGTTCGCCTTCAAGACGGCGCGGGCGATGATGGCGGGCGGGTTCATGCCGGACACCATCTCGTCGGATGTGCATCAGCTTTGCATCAACGGGCCAGCCTTTGACCAGGTCACGACGATGTCGAAGTTCCTGTGCATGGGGATGGAATTGCCCGACGTGATCCGGCGCTCCACGGTCAACGCGGCGATGGCGTTGCGCCGCCCGGAACTTGGCTCGCTGAAGCCGGGGTCGGTCGGGGATGCGACGGTACTGTCGGTGCAGGATGGGGCGTTCGACTATATCGACGTGGTCGGCGAGGTGCTGGTCGGCGACCGCAAGATCGTGTCGGAGGGGGTGGTGATCGGCGGCAAGTGGTGGTGGCCGGGGTGAGGGTAAGAACCGCCATTGCGTTTCTTGTGGCGCTATTTGGTGTGGGGGCCCTAGTGGTTCGACCGAGACGGAAGAGTCCGGCGTCAGCCGGGCCTTTCGTTGAGATAAGTTAAGCCATCACAAGGGGATGGCTAGTGGGTCTGGCCGATATTCCGGGATCGGAATGTCGGATTTGATCCACTAGGCTACGACACCGAAGCACAGACGCTGGAACAATGCCTCAATCCTGCAATCTGCCCGATCCCCTATGTGCGATTGGCGAAACAGGAGATCGAACCGTTTTTATTTATCGGCAAGATGGTGGATGAAAAGCACCCCCGCTATGCGGACTACAGAAAAGCCCTTCGTAGCTTCCCAGATCTCCGTTCTTGCCTGACGGCAAATGAACGAGAGAGGCCGCAGCCGGATTTGCGCCAGATAGACTGGGATGCAATGCGCGATAGCCGTGATATCGACGTTTGCGTCTTTCGCATTGCTTCCAGCATCAAGGATATCGAGCTAATCAAGGGCTGGTTGCGATATCATGATTTTGGCGTGGGTGAATTGAGCCGATAAGAACAATAGAGCTGTCGATCCTCAAAAATATCTATATTCCAATTTATTCCGTTCATTCACTCATGTAGATAATGGTGCAGCCCACACACAAACCCCTTCGCCGTCGTCAAACACAAATCCCGTTGTGCATTCCTCGTTACAGGCCACGGCGCAACGTTTCAGCGGTCTCCGGTCGGGCCCGCCGCGCCTCCGGTGCGGCCGGCGAGTTTCATGCCGGGCACTTCTGCTGCCGCATTCATCCGATCCTTTTTCCAATAGAGCGGCGCGGTCATTGCCCCGCTGCCGTCATCCGCGAGGCAAGCGTCTTTCGAATGCCAGAAGGTGAAACCTTTCGCGCAGGCCTCGCATTGAGCCTGAGCGCCGAACGCCAAGCCGAGGGCCGCGACGAGGGCAATTATCGCGATTGCATGACGCATTCCCAAACTCCACTAAACACGGATCAGTCGAATCAATCGCAATTCTAGATCATCGGCATTGCGATGTCTATCAGGGCTGCGCGGCGAGACCCCATATTTCCCCGCTCTTTAGCTTGTCCTGCATAAGCGAAGGACAAGCATCAGTCTCCAGGCTATCGAGCCTCCAGCCAGCGTGCAGTCCGCAACAACGCACCATCCGCGCCTTTCGGGCCGACAAGTTGGACGCCCATCGGCATCCCGTCCACCTCCAGCAGCGGCAGGTTCACACAAGGCACGCCGGTGTAGGTCCAGAAGGCGTTGAAGATGGCCTGGCCGGTGCTCAGGTGGCCCTCGGGGGCCGGGCCGGGCGAGGACGGGGTCAGGATGGCGTCGAAGCGGGCGAAGATCGGCGCCAGCCCGGTGCGGGCGGTCTCGCGGTTGGCAACCGCCTCGCGGTAGGCAGCGGCAGAGATTTCGCGGCCCTCGGCGACGTGCTGGGTCAGGCGGGGGCTCATCAGCGGGCCGTATTGGTCGCTGAGTGGACCATAGTAGCGGGCCATGCCGTAGAACTGCACGGTCAGATGCCAGTCCCAGGCGGCACTGAGGTCGTCGGACAGCGCCACCTCCTCGCAATCGGCACCGAGGGAGGCAGCATATCCCTCCAGCGCGGCGTGCATACGCGGCTCGCCCCGACCCCACACCGGGGTTTTGACAAATGCCAGCCGCGGGCGGTGCGGCGGCGCTTCCATTGCGGTACGGTGGAGCGCAGGGCGGGAGGTATGATTGCAATCGGGGTCACGCGGATCCGGCGCAGTCATGGCGTCGGCCAAATAAGCGATGTCCTCGACCGAGCGGCCATAAGTGCCGATGGTATCCAGCGGGTCAGATTGCGGCATGATGCCGGCGCGCGAGATCAGGCCGAAGGTCGGTTTCAGCGCGTGGATGCCGCAGTAGCTGGCCGGACGGATGACGGAGCCGCCGGTCTGAGTGCCGAGCGAACCTGGCACCATCCCCACCCGCACAGCCGCCGCCGATCCCGAGGACGACCCGCCGGGGGTATGGGCCGGGTTGACCGGGTTGCGGGTCTTGCCGGCAACGCGGTTGGCAAGCTCGGTGGTCACGGTCTTGCCCATCATGACCGCACCCGCCGCGCGCAGCGCCGCCACGCAGGCCGCATCCTGCGTCGGGCGGCGCCCCTTGTGACCACCAAAGCCGTTCTCGGTCGGCATGTCGGCGGTGTCGATGATGTCCTTGATGCCAATCGGCACCCCGTGCAGCGGGCCGGTCGGCCGCCGCTGATCGGCGGCGCGGGCCTGCGCCAGCGCGAGATCGGGGTCGAGGAAGGTCCAGGCCTGCACCTCATCCTCGCGGGCGGCGGTGCGGGCGAGGCAGGCAGTGACCAGCGCCTCGGAGGTGAGGCTCCCGGCAGCGATCAGGCGGGCAGCCTCGGCGGTGCCAAGATCGGCGGGGTCAGTCATCTGCGGCCTCCAGATAATCCTTGGTCCAGCGGTCGTAGTCGGCGCGGCGGGTGACCTGGGCCATCAGGTCTTTCGAGGCGAGACCGGTAAGATCAGCAGGATCAGTGCCGTCGCGGAGCGCCTTGAGCGTGACGTACATGGCCTGGATCGCGGCGGGCAAGGTTGGGTGGCCGCGCAGGCAGATTTTCACCTTGTGGGAGGAAAGTTCCTGCGGGCTCATGGTGCGCCAGGTCGGCCCGGCCATGACCATCGGCAGCGAGACGGCATCGGCCATTGCCTCGACCTGGGCGCGGGTAGTGATGTCGAGCAGGAACAGGGCGTCGACCCCCGCCGCCTCGTAGGCCCGGGCGCGGGCGACGGCGTCGTCGATGCCAGTGACACCGGCCGCACTGGTGCGCCCGATGATGACCAGGGCCGGGTCCATCCGGGCGGCGACGGCAGCCTTCATCTTGCCGACGCCCTCGTCCAGCGACAGCAGGCGGGTCTCGTTGCCTTGCCCATAGGCCTGGGGCAGCGCCGTATCCTCGATCGTCAGGGCGGCCACACCGGCCGCCTCCAGCTCCTCGACCGTGCGCATGACATTCAGCGCATTGCCGTAGCCGTGATCGGCATCGACCATGAACGGCAGCTTGCTGGCCCGCGAGATGCGGCGCGCCTGCTCGGCGAACTCGGTCAGGGTCAGCACGATCAGGTCGGGCGCCCCCAACACCGCCAGCGACGCGGTCGAGCCGCCGACCATGCCGATCTCGTAGCCCAGATCCTCGGCAATGCGGGCCGAGAAGGCGTCGAAGATCGAGGCCGGGACCAGGCAGTGGTCACCTTCGAAATGCGCCCGAAAGCGCTCACGGCGAGCGGTGAAAGACATTGGCGATGTCAAGGTCGGGGCTCCCTCAGATTGGCACTAGCCGGATGCTATGCCAAGCTTGCGGCGAAGGAAACCGCCGCAATTTGGCGACCCTCAGAGGATCACAAGGGAAATGGTGCCCGGAGTCGAGGTTGACCCGACAAGGTGTTGCCACCGGCCGCAAAGCTGCGCGAGGAGCGAGTAGGGTCAGCGCACCGGCGTTGGGATGGTTCCGCCTTTTGACCCGCCGCAGATAGGGTCCTAGATGGTGACGAAATCATCGAAATCCAGGCTATCGCCGTCGACGCCCCAGAGTGTGATCCTGTCATCCGCGTTGAATGCGAGGACCGCATTTCCGTCTATGTCTTCCTCGAGAACACTTTCGAAGTTGGTGCCGTCGATGCCGTAGTCGGTGACATCGAGAACATCGTCGCTGCCTGCTCCGGCTTCGAAGTCGGTAATGATGTCCATCCTAGAGCCGGTCAGGAACAGGAAGGCGTCGTCGCCCCGACCGCCTGTCATGATGTCGTTACCGCCAATCACGGTACTCGCGCCTACTGCGGATGCAAACTGGAAATCGCCGACGATGAAATCATTGCCTTTTCCGCCATTGAGGGTGTCGTTGCCGCCCATCACGCTGGAGCCCTCGATGGCGGACACGGTCCGGCTGTCGCCAATGAGAAGATCGTTGCCGTTGCTGGCTTTCAAGACGTCATTGCCGCCGACGAACGAAGACAATTCCACGGCGCCACCAAGGTCAGAATCACCAAAGAGCTGGTCGTTGCCGTTTCCGCCCGAGAGCCTGTCATCGCCTCCAATTACGCTGGAGTCCTCGCCAAAGGCAGACATGGTCTGACTGTCGCCAATGATAAGATCGTTGCCGTTACCGCCACACAGCCGGTCGTTGCCGCCCGCGGTAAAAGAGAAAATGGAGGCGTTGCCTTCGAAGGAATCACCATAGAGTTCGTCGTCGCCGGAACCACCTCTCAGCTTGTCATCGCCAAAGGTAATTAGCCGATACCATCGAAGGCGAGATAGAGCGCCAGCGGGCGGCTTGGCTGAAATTCTGCCGAGGCCGTCGCCGCCGACCGCCGTTGACCAGCGCCGACCGCCGCAGGGCAAAGTCGATCCGCTTCGATGACGATCCGCGCGAAATTTTAATTGCCGCCTGGATCGGCGCAGCAAGCCGCGACCGCATGGACCTGATCCAGCGGGCGCTCGGGAGTATTTGAATGACACATGATCAAATGGACGACATCCAGCCGTTGCCAAATATCCGGCTATTACCACGGACAAACCACGCAGAAACCGCACCAACAGGCAGCGAGGATGCGCTGGCCCTGACATTCGCTGAGCGCCACGCTGATGGCCTTCGCTACGTCGCACCCTGGGGGGGGGTAAGTGGCTAACCTTTGACGGGGCCTTGTGGGCCGCTGACGGCTCGCTGATGGCCTACGATCTGGTGCGCAAAATATGCCGCGAAGAAGCGGCGCTTTGCGACAAGCCCGGCACCGCAACGATGCTGGCATCGGCCAAGTCCGTGGCCGCAGTTGAGAAGCTGGCGAAGTCGGATCGGCGGCTTGCTGCGACCATTGACCAGTGGGATGCCGACCCTTGGGTTTTGAATACACCGGATGGAGTTGTTGATCTAAAAACCGGCACGATCCGCCCGCATAAACCTGATGACTACGCCACGATGATCACCGCCACAGCACCCGGCGGCGACTGCCCGCGCTGGCGCAAGTTTCTGGATGAGATAACCGGCGGTGATGCTGATCTGGCGGCCTTCCTGCAACGGCTGGCAGGATATTCGCTAACCGGATCGACGCGCGAGCATTCTCTAGCATTTTTGTACGGCACCGGCGCGAATGGCAAAAGCGTGTTTCTCGGCACCCTCGCTGGGATGCTTGGCGCCTATGCAAAAACAGCGCCGATCGAGACATTCACCGCGACCATGACTGATAGGCACCCGACCGATCTTGCCATGCTTCGCGGCGCGCGGTTGGTGAGTGCCCAGGAAACAGAGGAAGACCGCCGATGGGCGGAAAGCCGGATCAAGTCGTTGACCGGCGGCGACGTGATCGCGGCAAGGTTTATGAGACAGGATTTTTTTGAATTCACGCCGCAATTCAAACTGGTGATAGCCGGCAACCATAAACCCGGCCTGCGATCAATAGACGAAGCGATTCGCCGGCGTTTTCACTTGGTGCCGTTTACCGTGACCATACCGCCAGAAAAGCGAGATCCTGACCTTGCGGAGCATCTAAAGGCCGAATGGCCCGCCATATTGGCCTGGGCAATTGAAGGTTGCCTTGCATGGCAGCGGGATGGATTGGCACCGCCTGAAAGCGTGCTGGCAGCAACCGCACATTATTTGGAAGGCCAAGACGCCATTGCCGCGTGGATAGATGATTGTTGCAAGCGAGACCC
>DATLAW010000077.1:0-8881 GCA_035527255.1 Thermohalobaculum sp.
GAACGAGCCATCCGCAAGATCGCGCAGCACCGCCTCGGTGTTTTGCCGAATATGGGCGAACACCGGCAACAGCGTCGAGGGATTTGCAGTGATAATCCCGGTCAAATCGTCTGCCGCAAGCGCGGACAAAGCGTAGGCATGGTACTTTTGACCGTGTTGGCGATGTCGAAGGCCAGCGGTGGCACCACGAAGCTTCGGCGAACCACAGAAGGCGCCGAGGCATAGGTCTGGCCCGAGGCCGAGCCGAAGGGCTGTCCGCTTGGCAACCGGCCCTCGATATGCGCGCCGCCGAACCCGGCGATCCGGCCAGCGAAGAATCCGGAGCCGCGTTGGAGGGTCGCAGCCAGGATGCGTTGCGCCGCCTGTTGTGCCCTCTGCGAAGTGGCTGTTACCGGAAAATCGCGAGCCGGGGCGGTGGTGCCGCTGGTCCGCGCATAGAAGACCGGCGGTGCGGCGGTCAAGGCGCGGTCTCCGGTTTCGGCCTGGCGACGGATCGCGCCGGACAGGCTGTCATGCGTCTGGACCGGAACGGCTGCCCGGAAGGCATCGCGCGAGGACAGGCCGGCGAAGCCGTGAGATCGCCCAAACTCGGTGCCGGCGTTTGCCGCCAGGATCCGGCGCAAGGTCTGCGCTTGCGTCCGCCGCACGTTCTTCGCATCGGCCAAAAATGGCCGCCGATAGATCAAATCGGCGGCGAGCAATGCGGCGCGAAAAGCGAATCCGGCGCTCATGCAGCGCTCGACCCACCCGCATCGCGGTTTGGGTCGACAGTCAGCGGCGCCAGTGTCTGGCCGATGAAATCCTTCGGATAGGCCGGGTTCTGCAAACCGAGATCCCCGACCTGACGCGGCGGCAGGAAGCGGGTGCCGAACAGCACATCCCACAGGATCAGGTTGTTGCCGAAATTGGTGTTGGATTCCCGCACGATCCGCGAGTGGTGCCAACGATGAAGCTCCGGCCCGGCAATCAGCCAATTCATTGGACCGAGGCGGACATCGACATTCGAGTGCTGGAAGAAACCGTTGACCGCATAGAACACATAATAGGCGGAGATCACCTCCGGCCCGACACCGATCAGGATGAAGGGAGCAGCGTCGAACAGAAACTGGAGCGATTTTTCCAGTGGATGGAAGCGCCCAACATTGAGGAAATACAGCTCCTCGGAGGAATGATGAACCGCGTGCAACCGCCACAGTGCGTTCCAGCGGTGCGAGGCGCGGTGCAGCCAGTAACGCATGAAATCGGCGACGATGACCATCAAGGCCGCCTGCACAGGAAGTGGCCAATCGTGCGGCCACAATCCTGCGGCGAGGCTGTTCTCAAACACCACTGCCGCGGCACCAACGATCACCAGCGTCAATGCCGCCGGCAGCGCGACCTGCACCACAAGAAGATAGAGGGCATCCTGGGTGATGACCTGCCTGCCCGGCAACCATTCGCGGCGGTAGGGGGCGGCAAGCTCGAGGATCAGGATCGCCGAGGCGCCAAGAATCACTGGCAGATAGGCGGCGAACTGGATCGGGGCACCGTTGCGCCGCAGCCAGAGGAACAGCGCACAAACGGCCAACATCACGACAGGATACGCGACCATGCGCGACACCGCGCGGACTACCCAGCGCAGGCGCCCGCGCAATTTCTCGCCGGAAAGGTGAAAGCCGTAGATCAGCAGCCACCCGGCGAGGACCAGATGGAACGGTGTCGAAATTGGCTTGTCGAACCATCCGCCGGGCGCGACGCCAGCGGCGCCAATGACAAAGCGGGCGCTCATCAGGCCGAAATACACCGTCCCGGTGCCGAGAATGAGGGCGGCCAGAAGCGGACGCACCCCGATCCGGTTGATGCGCCAGACCACCAGCGCCATTGCGGCGAACATCGCCAGCTGAGTACCCGCGAGCAGCGCATAAGGCATAACTCCGGCGTGCCAGAGGGAATCTGGCGGCAGCATCGGAGGAGCATACAGCCGAGCCGCGGCCTGGCCGGCCACCTGGGCCAGGAACAGCAGGGCCAGCAGCGCCAGGGCGAACCGGGTTCGTGATAGGTTATCCAAGGCCGCCTCGTGGTTTTTTCATCGACTTCGTTGGACTTTAGCGCAAACCGGGCGGGCTGTCTTTGTTACAAAACACCGGGCCCGGCGGTGTGTTTTGGATTGCATTTTGGCCGAGGCCGCCGTCATGCTGTCATAAACCACCTGAACGGGAGACTTCACAAATGTATGGCGAGCGCTACTCGGACGTCGAGAAGGATCTGATTGAACGCGCAGCACAGGTTATGCCAGGCGGCGGCTTTGGCAACTTCGCCGCGGATATCGTACTGGCGCGCGGCAAGGGTGGCCGGGTTTGGGACGAGAGCGGAAACGAATACGTCGATTTCCTGCTCGGCTCCGGCCCGATGCTGGTCGGCCACAACCACCCGGATGTGCTGGCCGCCGTCGAGCGCCAATTGCCAAACGGCGTCACGTTTTTCGCCAACAACGCCCAGGGCATCCAACTGGCCGAGGCGATCTGCGACGCGGTCGCCTGCGCCGACAAGCTGCGGTTTGTCTCGACCGGCTCCGAGGCCGACATGTACGCCATGCGTCTTGCCCGCGCCCATCGCGGCCGCGACAAGATTTTGAAATTCGAGGGCGGCTATCACGGTATGAGCGAATCCTCGCTGATGAGCCTGGCGCCGAAGCGGTTGGTCAATTTCCCGATGGCGGTGCCGGATTCCGCAGGCATCCCGGCGGCGGTCAGCGACAATATACTGGTGGCCCCGTTCAACGATGCCGAGGTCGCCCGGCAGCTGATCTCCGAATACGCGGACGAGCTGGCGGGCGTCATCGTCGAGCCATTCCAGCGCCTGATGCCGCCGGAGCCTGGCTTCCTGGAATGCCTGCGCGAGGAGACCGAACGCCACGGCATCGTGCTGATTTTCGATGAAGTGGTGACCGGTTTTCGCTTTGCCTATGGCGGCGCGCAGGAGGTTTATGGCGTCACGCCGGACCTTTGCACGCTCGGCAAGGTCATCGGTGGCGGCTTCCCGCTAGCGGCAATTGCCGGCAAGGACGAAATCATGGCGCATTTCGACAAGGATCGGGTCGGCGAGGCGGGCTTCACCTTCCAGGTCGGCACGCTGAGCGGCAATCCGGTGGCCTCGGCGGCGGGCCTGGCGACGCTGGAGATTCTGCGCCGCCCCGGATCCTATGACCGTATCCAGGCGACCGGTCGGACAATCATGCAGGCACTGGAGCAGAATTTCGCCCGCGTCGGCATCCCGGTTCAGGTGATCGGGCACCCGTCATTGTTCGACATCGTGTTCACTGACCGGCCGGTGCGCAACTACCGTGATTTCCTGGTCGGGGACACAGTGCGGATGAAGCGCTTCAACACGCTGCTGCGCCAGCGCGGCATTCTGAAGCCGGACAGCAAGTTTTATATGTCGCTGGCCCACGACGAGGCCGATATCGCCCAAACCGTGGACGCGATCCGGTTTGCCGCCGATACGATGAAATCCGAGTTGTAGTGGCTGCTCCACCCCCACCCCGACCCTCCCCCTTTCTGGGGGAGGGGGAACGCGCTGCAGTTAAGCCCCTCCCCTCAAAGGGAGGGGTTGGGGAGGGATCTAGCGGCGGCGCGCGCCGCAGCCTGGGCGCTGGTAACCGCGATCAGGTGGTAGACATCCTCGGTGCTACAACCGCGTGACAGGTCGTTGGCGGGGTGCGCGAGGCCTTGGAGGATCGGGCCTATCGCCTTGGCGCCACCAATTCGCTGGGCGATCTTGTAGGCGATGTTGGCCGCTTCCAGGCTGGGGAAGACAAACACATTGGCGTCCCCGGCGATTGGTGAGCCGGGCGCCTTGGCGACGTTGATCGCCGGGACAAAGGCGGCGTCGAACTGCAGGTCGCCGTCGATCAGCAGATCCGGCCATGCCGCGCGGGCCAAACTCGTGGCCTCGATCACCTTGGTGACACGCTGGTGCCGCGCACTGCCGTGGGTCGAGAAGGTGAGCATCGCAACCTTCGGCACCATCCCGGTCAGATCGGCAAAGGATCGGGCGGAGGCCAGGGCGATGCCTGCAAGCTCGGCTGCATCAGGCTCGACCACCAACCCGCAATCGGCGAAGACCAGCGCGCCCTGTTTCGGATGATGCGGCGCGTCCAGCATCATCAGAAAAAAGCTGGAAACCAGCGCGCTGCCCGGCGCACCGCCGATGATCTGCAGCGCCGCCCGAACCGTCTCCGCTGTGGTCGCAACCGCACCGGCGATGGTGCCTTCGGCATGGCCGAGGCGCACCATCAGCGCGGCGAAAACCAGCGGATCGAGCACCGCCTCGCGCGCCGCCTCCATCTCAACGCCCTTGTGGCGGCGCAGCACATGATATTCCGCGGCGAAACCGCCCCTTAACGGGGTGTTGGCCGGGTCGATGACCGCAAGATTGGCCGGATCCGCGCCGTGATCCCGAAGCAGACCCTCGACCCTACCGGTATTGCCAATCAGCGTGATCCGAGCGATTCCGTCGCGAGACGCTCGCACCGCCCCCTCAACAATGCGCGGATCCTCGCCCTCGGCGAGAACGATCCGTTGTGGAGCGGCGCGCGCAGCCGCGATAATGCCGTCCAGAGCACTCATGTTGGCCTGCCGCCCAGATGGCGTGGCCGGTGAATTTCGCTACGACCGTCGGCAAGTTTGTGCGCGGCAATGAGGCCTGGCGCCGAAGGACTTGAATTGGATCGAGTTAGCATCGCAGTCCCGGCATATGATCGGTGTATCGTCATCGTCGCATAAGCAGAAACGGTCAGCGATGATATAGCAGAGTTGGGTGGCGCCAGTGAAGCGACACCGATCTCGAAGGCTAATTCGCAGAAAGGCCGCCGCTCAATTGGAAGCAGGATGACATTGCAGTGCGATTTGATTAACGACATAGTCACCGGATCTAGAATTTTCGATGCGAGGTGCGCTGTGAATCGATATCATTTTTGCGATGTCCCGAGTTTGCGCGACAAAGTTGGCATGGTTTCATCTGCTCTGAGCCGCTTGAGGTTGATCCTATTTGTGGCCGTGCTCGGCTTCGGCTTCACCGCGCCCCAACCAACGGTGGCCGGAGAGGCTGATCTAGCAATCGGTAACAAGTTGGCAGACATGCTACGGGCCGGCAGAAAAGTCGTCTCGTCGAGTCAGCCTCTGATCAATGACCCGGCTATCGGCGACAAGGGCTTCACTGGAGAAAAGCTCGGTAGTGAGGCTGAGGCGATCTACGCCGAGAAAGCAGGTTCTCCGCTGTTCACCGATGACCTTTCTGAGCGTGATCGGCGCTTGCTCGAGGCGCAGATGCAGGCGATGCGCCGGATCGTCGATAACCACCAGGACGACATCAACCGCGCCGGCGTCGGCTTCAAAGGGTTCATTCCCGCCATATTCGCCCGTCTGGCGAACGAGGAACTCGAGACGCTCGCCGGCACTGAAGCCCGGGTCCGGGTGACAGCGCCGCTGGATCTTGTCCGCAACCGAAAGGCCCGCCCCGATCCGTGGGAAAAATCCATCATCGAGACCAAATTGCTGGCGGCCGACTGGCCGAGGGGTCAGTCCTATACAGATGTGGTCGAGTACGAGGGCCGATCCGCTTTTCGCATGCTCCTGCCCGAATACTATGGTGAGTCCTGTCTTGCCTGTCATGGTGACTCGAAGGGGGACACCGACATCACCGGCTACCCTAAGGAAGGCGGCAAGGTAGGAGATCTTGGCGGGGTAATCAGCATCGTTATCTTTCAATGAGCGAACGCGAGACGAGCGTGGCCGAACCTCAGAACCGCCCCGAGCGATTATCCGAGTTAAGTCGCCTCGCCTCGCTGCCACTTTGGGCGCGCCTGGCAATGCTGACCGCTGCGGGTCTGATCAGCCTGATCGGGTCCTCATTGTTCTTGTCATCAGCGCTGCAACAGACGGCTGACCGAACGACCAAAATGCAAGAGCTATTCGGCATCGTCGAGGTCGCCGGCGCGGCTCATGTAACGTTTGGCAAAATGCGTTATTGGTTGACCGACCTTTCGGTGAGCCTGTTGGTCACCTCGGAGCGAAACGCAAATACCGCGCGCGCGGATCTCGACACCAAACTGGATGTCCTCGCGAGCTACGATCCGGATACGGTTGCCGCAATCCGAACCGAGGTTGCTCAATATTTCTCGACGGCAATGGATGCGGCGGATGCCTACACCGATGACAATCGGGTAATCGGCAACACCTTGTTGGCCAGCGCGCGGGTCCACAGCGCCAAGGTCGACGAGGCGCTGAATGCGCTTGCCGAGAAGGTACACGCGGTCGCGTTGACCGAGCGGCAAATCGTGATCGATCGGGCAAACGAATCTGCAAAAGCCGCCTTCTACATCGTCATCGCGCTATCAATTATCGGGCTCGCACTGACCGCTATGGTCTTTCGCTCGATCGTTCGTCCGCTGCGCCGGCTCAACGATGCGATCGCCAGCCTGATGCAGGGTGATTACGATGTGGAGATTCCAGCGGAGGGTGACCACGAGTTCGGCGCAATGGCGCAGACGCTGCGTCTGTTCCGTGAGAATTCGATCGAGCGTGAGCGGCTGGAAGCCGAGGCCGAACAGCAGCGTTACATGATTGCGACGGCGATCGAGACTATATCTGACGGTTTCGTGCTTTATGACAGCGATGCCCGCATCCTGCTCGCCAACAGCAAATACTCCGAGATGTTCCCGGAGATCGCGCCGATCATCGAGCCCGGCGTCGAATTTCGGTCAGTACTTAAAGCTCAGTTGAATGCGGGCCAGGTCGATCTCGGCGATGCGTCGCCAGATGAATGGATTGAGGAGCGGATTGCTCGCCACCGTGACACCAAGAGCTCGGTCGATGAGCGGCAGTATGGTGGCACCTGGGTCCGCATCACCAAACGGGAGACGCCCGATGGCGGGAAGGTCGCCGTCTATACCGACATCACCGAGTTGAAGGAACGCGAGGTCGCGCTGGAAGCCGCCAGCAAAGATGCCGCGGCGGCGAGCGAGGCGAAGAGCCGGTTCCTGGCCTCGATGAGCCACGAGCTGAGAACACCGCTCAACGCAATCATCGGGTACAGCGAGATGCTGATCGAGGAGGCGCAGGATCTGGAACAGGATAGCTTCGTTCCAGACCTCGACAAGATCGCCGGGGCGGGTCGACATCTTCTGATGCTGATAAACGACATCCTCGATCTGTCGAAGATCGAGGCCGGGAAGATGGAAATCTTCGTCGAGAGCTTTGACGTCGCGGATGTGATCCGGGATGTTGAAGGAACCATCGAGCCGTTGATCGCCAAGAATGGCAATAGCTTCCGGGTGGCGCTCGAGGGCCCTCTGGGCGAGATGCGGTCGGATCAGACCAAACTTCGTCAAAATCTTTTCAACCTGCTGAGCAATGCGGCGAAATTCACCGACCACGGCGACATCACG
Source organism: Thermohalobaculum sp. (assembly GCA_035527255.1). Lineage (GTDB taxonomy): Bacteria > Pseudomonadota > Alphaproteobacteria > Rhodobacterales > Rhodobacteraceae > Thermohalobaculum. The sequence goes on from DATLAW010000077.1 coordinate 7,427, forward strand.
CTGTCGGTCGAGCGGGTCACCCGATCAGGCAGCGACTGGTTCGTATTCAAGGTCTCGGACACCGGTATCGGAATGACCGCCGAGCAGCGGGCGAAGCTGTTCGTTGCCTTCACCCAGGCCGATGCGTCAACGACCCGAAACTATGGCGGAACGGGTCTCGGCCTCAGCATTACCCAAAGCTTTTGCCGGATGATCGGCGGCACGATCTCAGTCGAGAGCACGCCGGGTTCCGGCTCGACTTTTACAATGGACGTTCCCGCCTTCTGCTCCGAGCATGCCGTTGTGGAGGATCTTGGTGACCAATCGGTTGATCAGGAAACGGGCGATTATGTGCTGATAATCGACGACGAACCGGCGGCGCGCAGGCTGATTGCCGCGGCTCTGACCGAAGCGGGATTCGGGTATCGGGAAGCTAGCAACGGTGCGGATGGGATAGAAATGGCGCGCGCATTGCGCCCGCGCGCGATCGTTCTCGACATCATCATGCCTAGGCAGGATGGATGGTCGGTTCTACGGCAGCTAAAAAGCGACCCCGCACTGTGCGAAATCCCGGTGGTCTTGGCGACCGTCATAGCCGACCGCGAGCTTGGCCTCGCGCTCGGCGCGGTCGAATACCTGACCAAACCGATCGACTCCGAACTGCTGATCAGAACCGTCGAGGCCATCGGCAGTGGCAATAGTGATGTGCTGGTCGTCGACGACGACCGCGTTTCCCGCGATCTTTTGCGCCGGATTCTCGTTAAACAGGGTTGGACCGTCCACGAGGCACCCAACGGAATTCGCGGGCTCGAACAATTGAAGAAGCTTAAACCCAAAGTTGTCCTGCTAGATCTGATAATGCCAGACATGGATGGCTTCGAGATGCTGAGCCAAATGCAACACACTCCGGAAATGCGTGAAACCCCTGTGATCGTCGTCACATCCAAAGACCTTTCAGGCGACGAACGTGCTTGGCTACGTGATCATGCGGCAACTGTCGTAAACAAAAATGCCAACACGCGTGCAGAACTCGTCGCGGCGCTTGAACGGCAGATCCCGCGCTTGAAGTCCAAGGTGTCGAGGTGAATTGGGTGAACCTTCAAACCACACTGAATCGGTAGGATAGCAATGGCACGAATTCTTTTGGTCGAAGACAACGAGCTGAACCGCGACATGCTTTCTCGGAGGCTGATCAGGCGCGGATTCGAAGTCATGCTTGCCGAGAATGGTGAACTCGCGGTCTCGATGGCCGGCGAGCACATGCCTGACCTGATCCTGATGGACATGAGCCTGCCAATCATTGACGGCTGGGAGGCAACACGCCGCATCAAAGGCAATCCGGCAACCGCTCCGATCCCGATCATCGCCCTTACGGCGCACGCAATGGAAAGCGATCGCGAGCGCGCGATGCAAGCCGGATGCGATGACTACGACAGCAAGCCGGTGGATCTGACGCGACTTCTGGGCAAAATCGAG
>DATLAW010000078.1:0-2757 GCA_035527255.1 Thermohalobaculum sp.
TTCATTCTGAAGGGCAATCCTGCGACCGGGATGACATTGACGTTTGATTCGCTCATGACGTCCGCCGATGACGAACCGGACGCGATGTATGGACTGGTCGCGGCATCTGTTGAATTCCCGGCCAATCGGCTTTGGGCAGCCTTCGAGATGCGTCCGGAAGCGCGATTCTCCGATGGTTCGCCAATCACTGCCGAGGACGTGGTCTTCACCTTCGAGAACCTGCGCGAAAAAGGCCACCCCAGCTATCGGGTGATTTTGACTGCAATCACTGGCGTCACCGCCGAAGGCCCACTGCGCGTGCGGTTCGACTTCCACCCGGATGCGCCACGCCGTGATTTGCCGATGACCGTGGCTGGGATATCGATCCTCTCGAAGGCCTACTACCAGACCCACGACTTCACTGAATCGACCTTGAATGCGCCGCTCGGATCCGGCCCCTACAAAGTCGAGAAGGCCGAACCCAACCACAACATCACCTATCGGCGCCGCGACGACTATTGGGGCTGGCACCTGCCGGTCAACCGCGGCCGCTGGAACTTCGAGCGAATCCGGTTCGAATATTTCCGCGACCGCACCGCCTCGTTCGAGGCGTTCAAGGGCGCGACCTACACATTCAACGAGGAATTCTCGTCCAAGCTATGGGCCACCGGCTACGATGTCCCGGCCGTCGCGCGCGGCGACATCGTGCGTGAAGTGACCGCCGATAACAATCCGAGCGGCGCCCAGGGTTACTGGTTCAACCTGCGGCGCAAGAAGTTTCAGGACCCAAATGTACGCGAAGCCATCGCCATGGCCTTCGACTTTGAGTGGTCTAACAAAACCCTGTTCTTCGGGCTTTATTCCCGCACCGACAGTTTCTTCGAGGGTGGCCCGATGCAGGCAGAAGGCACGCCGACACTCGGCGAGCGCGCACTGCTCGAGCCGCTGGCCGGCCAACTGTCGCCCGGTCTGCTTGACGCGCCTGCCAACTCTCCGGTCCCAACTGACGGCTCAGGACGAAACCGCGAAGCTCTGCGCGCCGCCGCCAAGCTTTTGGACGACGCCGGATGGGAGGTTGTCGATGGTGTCCGCCAAAAGGACGGCGAGCGCATCGAGTTTGAATTCCTGCTGTCCGGCGAAGGTTTCGAGCGCATCACCAATCCCTTTATCCGCAACCTCAACCGCATTGGCGTCAACGCGACGGTGCGCACCATCGATCCGGCCCAGTACAAGAACCGGATGGATAGTTTTGATTTCGACATCACGATCAGCCGCAAGGTCATGTCGCTGACGCCAGGGGTCGAACTGAAGGACTATTTCCATTCAACCTCGGCGAATTCACCGGGCTCCGACAATACCGCTGGTGTCGCCGACCCGGCCGTTGATGCGCTGATCGATGTGATCGAGCGGGCCAGAGACCGCGCTACGCTGACCGATGCGGTCAAGGCACTCGACCGGGTGCTGCGGGCGAAGCATATCTGGGTACCTCAGTGGAACAAGGGCTCGCACACATTGGCGTATTGGGACATCTACGCCCGGCCTGAACTGCTGCCGCAATACGCGCGCGGCGTCATCGACCTGTGGTGGATCGATCCGGTCAAGCATGCCCGCCTCAAAGACCAGGTTGGTGGCTGATCGATGGGCGCCTATATCCTTCGCCGGCTGCTGCTGATCATCCCGACCCTGCTTGGGATCATGGTGCTGAACTTCGTCATCATCCAGTTTGCGCCCGGCGGCCCGGTCGAGCAGATTCTGTTCCAGCTCGAACACGGCAGTGAAGGCAGCGGCGCCACCGAGCGCTTCACTGGCACCGGCGATGGCGTTCAGGGCACGTCCAGCAGCGCCAGCGACGCCCAGGGCAGCTATCGCGGCTCCCAGGGGCTCGAACAGGAACTGAAGGACGAGCTGACCAAGCAGTTCGGCCTCGACCGCCCGATACATGAACGCTTCTTCCTGATGCTGTGGAACTACGCCCGGTTCGACTTCGGCGAAAGCTTCTTCCGATCGGTCAGCGTCATCGACCTGATCGTCGAGAAGATGCCAGTCTCGATCTCGCTCGGCCTGTGGACCACGTTGATCGCCTATATGGTGTCGATCCCGCTTGGCATTGCCAAGGCGGTGCGCGACGGCAGCCGCTTCGATGCAATCTCGTCCGGCGTCATTGTCGCCGCATACGCGATCCCCAGCTTCCTGTTCGCGGTGGTGCTATTGGTGCTGTTCGCCGGCGGCAGCTATTGGCAACTGTTCCCGCTGCGCGGCCTAACATCGGAGAACTGGGAGGATCTGTCGCTGGTCGGCAAGGTCATCGACTATCTCTGGCACATCGTGCTGCCGGTCAGTGCCATGATGATCTCAGGATTCGCCACCTTGACGCTTCTGACCCGCAATTCGTTCCTCGACGAGATCCGCAAGCAATATGTGATAACCGCCCGGGCCAAGGGCCTGAGTGAGCGCGGCGTGCTGTACGGGCATGTCTTCCGCAACGCCATGCTGATCGTGATCGCTGGGTTCCCGGGCGCTTTTCTGGGGGCCTTCTTCGCCGGGGCGCTGATCGTCGAGACGGTGTTCTCGCTGGACGGGCTTGGACTGCTGGGCTTCGAATCGGTGGTCAGCCGCGATTACCCGGTGGTGCTCGGCACCCTCTACATCTTCGGTCTGATGGGGCTGGTGGTAAAACTACTGTCGGACCTGATGTATGTCTGGATCGACCCACGCATCGATTTTGAACGGCGCGAGGGATGACCCGATGATCCGCCTCTCCCCGATAAACCACCGCCG
>DATLAW010000079.1:0-5625 GCA_035527255.1 Thermohalobaculum sp.
CGCGGCGTTGGTCCACATGCGTGAGCGTGCGGCCGGTTAGGACGGGTTCCAGCCCACGACGGACAGTTTCGACTTCCGGGAGTTCAGGCATTCAGGTCTTTCCCTCACCGCACTGGTTTCGCGCAAGCACCTTACGCGCAAAATCGGCCAGGTCGCGATACCCAGTGATGCCCACGGCAGCGGACACTTTACCACCACCGGAAAAAGTAAGGATAATTTTCCCACGTGCTTCTTCGGTTGACGTCAAGTCTTTCCAGAGATCGCAATGCTCTCGAATCTTGAATCGATCAAACCTAGCGTAGACCCTCTCGTCGTCGAATTGGATTCGCACCAGGAGCATCAAAAGTAAAAATAGTCCGAAGAAGGCAAATATCCCAACGATAAAAACGCGCTCGATGATCGTTTGAACGTCGTAGTTTCCCTTCTCGACGATCGCCATTGCGATAAGACCCGCGAGCCACAGTAAGCCAACGCCCAATGCGCTACAGATCAGCATAAGTCCGATCCCGATACGCAGGACATGTTTCCCACCGCGTACGCGCGACTTTGCGTTGATGCCGAGTAACAGGAGCGCAATGAATGGCCCGCCGAAGCTGAAAATGAACAATGTCAGCACAAACGTCCTGACTGTTTGCGGAGCCGCGCCGGCTTTCAATCCCGCAAGAAACCAACCGAGGACGAAGATGACTACAATTGAAATCAATATGCGCCCGACGTCGCGGAGCCATGAATGCGGGCGGCTGTCATTTTGGGCATCGCGCTTCTTTCGGAGATTCAGGATTGCCCGGCCGAGGCCTGCCCCGCAAACAGCCGCCAATGCAACGACTGCGGCAGAGACAATTGTTCCCAGAGTCGATTCACGATCATAAATGGGAAACTCGGACGCGGCCCAAAGAACCACGATTAATGCCACCGCCCAAAATAATATTCGCAGGATTTTATCGCGCAATTTCACGCCGGACCTCCCGCCCGAAATTCCCTTGGCGCCGAAAGAATTCGCTCCCTAGCCCAATCCACCGCATAGCATGTTCCTCAACCCCGCGCTATTTAGACGGGCCATGACCGACGAAACCACCACGCCCGAAACCCATTTCGGGTTTCGCACTGTGCCCGAGGCCGAGAAGGCCGGGATGGTGCATGGCGTATTCTCGTCGGTGGCCCAGCGCTATGACCTGATGAACGATCTGATGTCGGGCGGTGTCCATCGCCTGTGGAAGGATGCGCTGATCGGCTGGCTGGCGCCCCGGCCTGGCATGCGGCTGCTGGATGTGGCGGGGGGCACCGGGGATATCTCGTTCCGGTTCCTCAAGCGGTTGAAGGGCGACGGCCACGCCACGGTCTGCGACATGACGCAGGCGATGCTGGATGAGGGCGCGCGGCGGGCCGAGAAGGACGGCGTCGAGGCGATCGACTGGGTCTGCGGCAACGCCATGGCGCTGCCCTTCGCCGACCGCAGTTTTGACGCCTACACCATCGCCTTTGGCATCCGCAACGTGACCCGCATCGAGGACGCGCTGGCTGAGGCTTACCGGGTGCTGAAACCCGGCGGGCGGTTCCTGTGTCTCGAGTTCAGCCAGATCCCCAATTCGGGGCTGCAATGGCTTTATGACCGCTATTCCTTCAACGTGATCCCGACGATGGGCAAGGCGGTGACCGGCGATGGCGACAGCTACCAGTATCTGGTCGAATCGATCCGCAAGTTTCCGGATCAGGAGAAGTTTGCGGCGATTATCCGGGCGGCTGGCTTCGGCCAGGTGAAGTACCGCAACCTGACCATGGGCGTCGCGGCGCTGCATTCGGGCTGGCGGTTGTAGACGATGTTCCGTGCGCTTTCCCATCTGTGGCGGTTGTTCCGTACCGGCGCCACATTCGAGCGGACCGGCGCGATGTCCGACATCCTGGATGCGCTGGAGGTCCGGGGTTGGCCACGCCTGGCAATCCGCTCGTTCGCCTGGCCGTTTGGGCTGTTCGGGCGCACCGGAAATTCTAACCTGCCGCCAGTGCCGCGCGCATTACAGGCGATGGGGCCGGCCTATATCAAATTCGGCCAGGTGCTGTCGACGCGCCCCGATGTGACCGGCGAGGAGCTGGGCGTTCAGCTGCGTTTTCTGCAGGACCGCCTGACGCCGTTCCCAACCGATGAGGCGCGCGAGGTCATCGCGGCCGAGCTTGGGCCCCGCGCCTGGGATCTGATTGGCGATCTCGGCGAGCCGGTCGCTGCCGCCTCGATCGCCCAGGTTCACCCGGCGATCTGGAAGCCCACCGGAGCCAAGGTGGCAATCAAGGTCCTGCGCCCCGACGTGCGCCGTCAGTTCAAGGCTGACATCGGTACCTTCTACTTCATCGCCGGACTTCTGGAGAGCATCGTCCCCGGTACCCGCCGCCTGCGCCCGACGGCTGTGGTGGCGCATTTCGAAGGCGTGGTGAACACCGAGCTTGATCTGCGGCTGGAGGCAGCAGCCGCCAGCGAGTACCGCGACAACTCGCGTGACGATGACAAATTGCTGGTGCCGGATGTCTACTGGGCTGGCACGTCACGCCAGGTGATGACGCTGGAGTGGGTCGAGGGACTGCCGGTGGAGCCGGAGCCGCTGGCCGCCGCCGGACTTGACCTGGCCGAGATCGGTACCCGGCTGATCCAGACCTTTCTGCGTCAGGCGCTGCACGACGGATTTTTCCACGCCGACATGCATCAGGGCAACATCCGGATCGGTGACGACGGCACCCTGATCATGATGGATTTCGGCATCATGGGCCGGCTCGACCCGATCACCCGGCGCCACTACGCCGAAATCCTGTTCGGTTTTATCAGCCGCGATTACCACCGGGCCGCCGAGGTGCATTTCGAGGCGGGTTATGTGCCTGCCGACCGCGATGTCGATGCCTTCGCCCAATCCCTGCGCGCCATCGCCGAGCCGATCCACGGCCAGGATGTGTCTTCGATTTCGATGGCGCGGTTGCTCGGGTATTTGCTGGAGACCTCGGAGCGTTTCGGCATGCGGACCCGCACCGAGCTGATCCTGCTGCAGCGAACCATGGTGGTGGTCGAGGGGGTGGCGCGCTCGATCGACCCCCATTCCAACATTTGGGAAGCGGCCAAGCCGATTGTCGAGGGCTGGATCCGCGAAAACCTCGGCCCGACCCAAATTGCGCGCGATCTGGCCCGCACGGCAAAAGTGCTGACACGGCTGGGCCCGCGCCTGCCGGATCTGGCACAGGAGCTGGTGATGTTGGCCGAGGACGCCCGCACCCGCCGCCGGCAACAAAACGAACCTGCCACGGCCGTTGGCGCAATCCGCTGGACATGGTTGTTGGGCGGCGTCGCCCTCGGGCTGGCCGCAGCTGCGGGCCTGCTGCGCGTTCTCTGACCGTCCGCCGCCATTGTGGCTTGCCCATCTGCGCGGAAAAGCTGGACGAGTTCACGTCGGCGAACGCGGGGATCAGCCCGAAACCGGGTCTCTTTTTCGCCATTAAATCATAGTATTGGCTGGCCATGAGCGGTGTGGCGGATAAAACTTGATCACCCGGCGCGCCTTACTGGGATTGGCCGCAGGGTCGGGCCTCGCGACGGCGAGCTACGCCTTCGGCGTTGAGCCTGGCTTCCGTCTGACCGTGAAGACCCATCGCGTCAAACCCCATGGCTGGCCGCGTGGCGCGAAGCTTAGGATCGTCGCTGTCGCCGATCCGCATATGGGCGAGCCCCACATGTCGCTGTCGCGGCTTGAGGCGATCGTGGATCGGGCCAATTCGCTGTCGGCCGATCTGATCGTCCTGCTCGGCGACTACGAGGCGGGGCACCAGTTTGTTTCACGCAAGGTCTCGCTTTTCGACACCGCACTGGTGCTGTCGCGGCTTCAGGCGCCGCTTGGGGTGCATGCGATCCTGGGCAATCACGACTGGTGGCACGACGCCCCGGCACAGGCACGCGGGGCCGGGCCGACCGAAACCCACCTTGCCTTCACAGCGGCTGGGATGCCGGTGATGGAGAACAAGGCAATCCGCATCGAAGATGGCCCGGTTCCGTTCTGGCTGCTGGGCCTCGGGGACCAGCTCGCCTTTCCGGGCCGGGGCTGGGATCGGGCCGGGGTCGATGACCTGCCCGGCACCTTGGCGCAGATATCCGACGATGCTCCGGTCATCCTGTTGGCGCACGAGCCGGATATCTTCCCGCAGGTTCCAGACCGGGTTGCCTTGACGCTGAGCGGCCACACCCATGGCGGACAGGTACGGCTGTTCGGTTTCTCGCCGCTGGTGCCATCGCGATTTGGCAACCGTTTTGCCTATGGGCATGTGCGGGAAGGGAAGCGCGACATTGTGATCTCCGGCGGTCTTGGATGCTCGATCATGCCGGTGCGCCTGGGCGTGCCACCCGAGATCACGGTGATCGACCTCAGTTGAGAAAGATCCGCTACGGTGTTGGCGCAGCTGTCTGCGCAAATCATGACACCGATGTGATGATTTCACCTGATTCACTTGTCAAAACGCAACCCGGCGAGATATTACAGTCGCAACGTGGGGTTTTATGCGAACCCCAATAACAAGCGGAGACCCTGGTGCAGGGAAAACGAATACTGTTGATCATCGGCGGCGGCATCGCAGCCTACAAGTGCCTCGAGCTGATCCGTCTGATCCGCAAGTCGGGCGGCGCGGTGACGCCGGTGCTGACCCGCGCGGCGGCGGAATTCGTGACGCCGTTATCGGTTGCCTCGCTGGCTGGCGAGAAGGTCTATGACCAACTGTTCGACCTGACCGACGAGGCCGAGATGGGCCATATCCAGCTCAGCCGGGTCGCCGATCTGGTGGTGGTGGCGCCCGCGACCGCCGATCTGATGGCCAAGGTGGCGGGCGGTCATGCGGATGATTTGGCGTCGACGCTGCTGATGGCAACCGATACGCCGGTGCTGATCGCGCCTGCAATGAATGTGCGGATGTGGAGCCATGCGGCGACGAGGCGCAATCTGGCGACGCTGATCGCCGACGGCATTAGCGTTATTGGCCCGAATGACGGCGACATGGCTTGCGGCGAATTCGGGCCGGGGCGGATGGCCGAACCGAGTGAGATATTCACCGCGATCACGTCCCGGCTGGGCCAGAGTGGGCGGCTGGCGGGGCGGCGGATCATCGTCACCTCCGGCCCGACCCACGAGCCGATCGACCCGGTACGCTACATCGCCAACCGCTCGTCCGGCGCGCAGGGTTCGGCGATTGCAGCCGCACTGCATGCGCTTGGCGCGGAAGTTGTGATGGTGACCGGCCCGGCAAGCGCTCCGCTGCCAGTGGGACCTCAGATCATCAAGGTTGAATCGGCCCGCGAAATGCTGGCGGCGGTGCAAAGCGCCTTGCCCGCCGATGGCGCGGTTTTCGCTGCCGCCGTGGCTGACTGGCGGGTCATCAATGCCGCTGGGTCGAAGATCAAGAAGGACAGCTCTGGAAATTGCCCGGCGTTGGAGATGACCGAGAACCCGGACATTCTGAAAACCGTCGCGCAACTTGCCCCGGGCAAGCGCCCGGCATTGGTGGTGGGCTTCGCCGCCGAAACCGACGACGTGGTCGCCAATGCCACCGCCAAGCGCGCGGCCAAGGGCTGCGACTGGATCGTCGCCAACGACGTGCGCCCGGAGACCG
>DATLAW010000080.1:0-3623 GCA_035527255.1 Thermohalobaculum sp.
CTTGGATAGCGCGCGCAACTCCGTCTATGCTCAACCCGAGCGGTATCGTTCCAAGGCATCTGGTCCTCCATCTTCCGAACAAAGACGGTGAATCATAATATGCCGATATGGCTCAACTACTTTCCGGTCAGGCTCTAAGGCGGCCTCGCGGATTAGCGCCGTCAAGGCGCTGCCCTTGCGCTCGAAGAACGCCCGCAACCGTTCTGGATAGTCTGGGCTTACGGCATCCCTGACCGACGGGCGCGCCGCCAGCGCCATGCGCCATGCGGCGAGTTCGGGTTTGCCGGTCAGGATGCCGAAATCACCGATGCGGTCGATGACGTCGAAATAGCGGAAGATTGGGCCGTAGACTGCATCGACCAGACTGAACGCCTCGCCCGCGAACCAGGGGCCACCGACCAGTTCGTCCTCGATGCGGGCGAACATGGCCGCGAGTTCCCGTGCCTCGGCCTTCAGGGCTGCCGGATCGGCGGCGGAATAGAATCGGGAGATCCGGTTGAGGGTCGCCGAGCCGTATTCGATCCAGCCTCGGTGCCGGGCCCATTCAAGTGGATTGGTCGGGTGCAGCGGGTTCGGCAGGGTCTCCTCAAGATATTCGAGGATCACCGCGGATTCGAAGATCATTGCGCTGGTGCCATCGTCGTGCTCGATCTTCAGCACCGGTACCTTGCCCAGCGGCGAGATCGCGCGGAACCAATCGGGCTTGTTCGCGAGGTCGATATAGATGCGCTCGAACGGCACATCCTTCTCGGCCAGCGCGATTGCCGCGCGCTGGACGTATGGGCACAGATGGTGGCTGATCAGGGTTAGTTTCGGCATTGGATTCGTCCTTGTATCGAGTGGCTGCTCGATGGATAGATGCGAGTGCATGTTATTTCAAGAAACTTGGTGCAAATACATCTTTATGCTACCCTTGTCCGTATGGACCAGCATACAACCGAACCCGATATTTCCGACCTCTGGGCGCGCTTCATGCGTGTCAGCCAGGCAGTTCTCGGCGCGGTCGAGGTTGACCTGAAGGCTGCCGGGTTCCCCCCGTTGGCCTGGTATGATGCATTTTTGGAGCTGCGACGGGTTGATCCGGAGGGGCTGCGCCAGTTCGAGTTGCAGAAGCACATGCTGCTGGCCCAGTATAACATGTCGCGTCTTGTCGACCGGTTGGTCGCGGTGGGCTTTGTACGGCGCGAGCCATGCCCGGAAGATGGCCGCGGGCAGGTGATCTGCCTGACCGAGAAGGGCCGCGCCTTGATCGATGCCATGTGGCCCGCCTACCGCGCCGCAATCACGGCGCATTTTGGCGGCAGATTGGGTGCGGACGAAACGGCGGCGCTTGGCGGGATGTTGGAGAAACTGAGGCCACCGGCATGACGCGGGATCACATGCGAATTGCGATGAATGCACAGCTTTGCGCGGTGGCCGGCGTTTTGATCCTGGCCGGCACCATCCAGGCGGCGGAGCCGGTGCCTGGCCGGTTGGAGCCGTTCCTGACGGTGCCCGGCGGATTTTCGGTGGCAATCGACGGCTCGGCGACATTGGTATCGGTTACCGGCGGGCAGGGCGCCGAGAATGCGAGCTACACGCTCTCGGACTGCAATTTCTGTGCTGGAACTGATAAGCAATGCGCCCGCGAGGGTGTCTTTTCGATCAACTTTCAGGGCGCCGTCGAGCCATTGATCGGGGCGAGTTGCCACGGCGCCGACGGCGCCCAGAGATTTTTCCTGATGGCACCGTCGCGAGACCCGGCCGCGCCGTTCTTTGCGACGCAGGGCGACAGCTTTGTCGAATATGCCGTCTATCCAGACCGGATCGTTCTGACCAGCGACCGGGACAGAGCCAAGGTTCGCGAGATTTGGTCGCCCGGAGTTTCGCAGCAAGCGGGCACGATTGAAAGGGCGCTCTCGATGGCCGCATTGGCGCAGGGGCGCGAGATTGCGGAGCCGGCACTGGTCGCCGATCCCGGTTTTGTCGTGCTGACGGATCGGCTTCGGGAAATCGCCGAGACGCGGGACGGCGCGGCGCTGGTGGCGATGGCGGCACCGGATGTCCTGACCAGCTTTGGTGGCGGAGGCACTGTCGACGAACTGCGCGAGTTGATTACCGAGCCCTGGTTTTGGCCCGGATTCAACCGGCTGCTCGGCGGCGCTGGCGTGCTGATGCACGACCCGGAGGGTGGCAATATGGCGATATTTCCCGCAGCATTCGACGGCTGGCCGGATGACCTCGACGCCTACGAGTTCATGTATGGCGACCGGCCCGGAGCGATCCTGCGAGCTGGCCCCTCCGACACCGCCCCGGCATTGATGGAGCTGCATCGCCGTGTCGTGGCGCAGGGGCCCTGGCTGGAAGGCGACAATGCGCTGCGCCAACCCGGATGGAGTTATCTTTGTGTTGAGCCGATTGGTTGCGGCTACGCTCGCAACACTGAAGTGCGCAGCCCGATCGACCAGCGGGCAATCTTCATCCGGAGTGATCTGGATGCGCCATGGATTTTGGTTGCGTTGGTCGCCGGGGATTAAAAACGGCCGCTATCGGCAGCTTAAAGTTTGGCGGGCAAGGTAGTGGTCTCGAAGCTCAGGTCTTGTCGCCAAGACCGCTCATGACCATGAAGGTGCCCATCGCCATCGCAACATGGGTCTAGGTGTCGCCGACGACGGCGTACACATCCGAGCGCCCGACCATCAAGCGCCGCCCGGCCCGCTCGACCCGGCCGCGAGCGATCAGGCGCTCACCTTTTGCCGGGGCCAGCAGGTTGATCTTCAGCTCGACCGTCAGCACGCCTTCGTCCGCCGCCATCAGGCTTTGGGACGCAAATCCTGCCGCACTGTCGGCGATCGACCAGGCGGCTCCGGCATGGGCAAAGCCGTGCTGTTGTTCCAATTCGCGGCGGATCGGTAATTCGATCTCGACAGCACCGGGGGCAACGGACAGCAGCCGCGCGCCGAGCAGGACCATGAAGTGCTGCCGGGCGAAAGTGTCATAAACCCGTGCGCGGTAATCCGGATCGCGCGGTTCCATAACCTTGCTCATCAGCCGAGCTTGTCACGCGCGACTGCGGTGACGCCGGTGCCGAGCAGGAATGCCAGGGCAGTCGGTGCCAGCAGGGCGTCGAACGCCGCATCGCCGGCGTCGAGGCCGCCGGTATAGCTGCCGAATGTCGGGAGGATCACCCGGTGCTCGTCAGCCAGAAAGCAGCGCCGGGCAATCCGTGTGCCGCGCCGTGTCAGTCGCGCCTTCGGGTGGTAATGGGCCGATACCTCGCCAGCGCCCGGTGCGAGCCGGGGCAGGGCGATGTGGCGAAAGTTAAGAAGGCCAAGGCGCAATTCCGCCAGGTGACTGCCGGGCAGCTCAACTGGGCCGGGGTCGTGGCTGCCGGCAACCCAGACCCAACGGCGTCCGGCGGCCAGCCGGCCAATCCGGACCAGCACCTGTTCGGACAGATTGCGGGCGGCAGCAAGATCGTCGAACGAGTCGCCGAGGCAGACAACGAGGCGGGGCGCCAATGCAACGATTTCAACTTCCAACCGGTCCAGCGTGTCGATGGTCTCGAAGGACGGCAGCAGATCGCCGCCCTCGCGTGCGATCCGCTCAGCCCGGCCGAGATGAAGATCACCAACGCAAAGCAG
>DATLAW010000081.1:0-23404 GCA_035527255.1 Thermohalobaculum sp.
ATTGCAGTGATGAAAGCCTCGAAGAACGTCCATTCGTCGTCCGGCATCAAGTTCCGCGCCAAGATAACCTCCAGAGCCAAAGTTATCTTGAATCAGATACTCACCCTCTTGGGAATCCCATTTGTCAACACCGCCTAAGCAGAACGGCGTGGTCGTCTTCGCCATCGGCTTCGACGTCGGTGTGGGCACGCCCGCCTACAACTCGATGCGCAGTTGTGCGAGTTCCGTCAGCCATTTCTACGATGTAGACGGCCTCGATCTTGCGTCGGCCTTCCAGCAGATCGCGACCACCATCAGCAAATTGAAACTGGTCGAGTGATGAACATGATCAACCCCCTCCAAACCCGACTAACCACGTTCTGGCGCGACAGTTCCGGAAACGCGACGATGGAGTTCGTCATCCTGTTTCCGGTTCTGATTTACATGCTGTTCTCGATCGCCGAGGCCGGGGTCTTGATGACTCGAACCGTGATGCTCGACCGCGGCCTCAACATTGCGATCAGGGATCTCCGGTTAGGGTTGACCCTCGGGGTCACACATGACGACATCAAGCAACAGATCTGCGATGCCGCTTTTCTACTGGGCGCGTGCGAAGACGTGGTGCTGCTCGAGCTCTCGACCCTGACCGATATCACCAGCTTTCCGACCGGCGGGGCGAACTGCATCGATCGCACCGAGGAGATCGAGCCCATTATTTCGTTCACGCCAGGAGCGCGCTCTGAAATCATGTTTGTGCGCGCCTGCCTGGTCGTCGATCCGTTTTTCCCTGGCATCGGACTTGGCGCCATGCTGCCGGTGGACGCAAGCGGAGGCTATGCCATCGTCGTGCAGTCGGCCTTCATGAATGAGCCGGGATGAGGATTGAGTGATGAATGCTGGAAACCTATTTCACGATTGTCGACGCGACGAGCGTGGAACGATCACCATCGAGTTCGTCCTGTGGACGCCGGTGCTCGCGCTCTGGTTGGTTGCAAGTGCGGCTTTCTTCGATGCCTACAAGAGCCGCAACGACGCATCGAAGGCGGCACAAACATTGGCCGACATCGCCTCGCGCCAGATCGAAGTATCTGACACTTTCCTCAATGAGCTTTATGCGCTGCAAGACAACCTGCTACCGAGAGCGCCAGAGGGCACGCTGGTCCGCGTAAGCAGCGTACAATATGTCGCCGCAGTCGACGAGTATCAGGTGCTATGGTCGGCACCGCTCGGCGGCGGTGAAGCGATGGCCCAGGAGAACATTCCCTTGGGGATACTCCCCGCGATGGCCGATTTCGACACAGTCATCCTGACTGAACTCGTGGTGCCTTATCGTCCCTTCACCAACTGGGCCAAGATCGAAATGACTGAATGGTCATTTGCCTTGGTCAGCAGGCCAAGATTTGTCTCAGCGATCGCCAAGATCGACTAAACGTCCGGGAGACCCCGTGCGGCGGTGAGTTTGCGGCCGATTAAGTCCGCGCCCTGCCGAACAACTGGGCCAGCGTCATCAGCAGCGACGTGATGACGATCATGATGGTCGAGATCGAAGCAATCGTCGGGTCGATCTGGTCGCGCAGCGCGTTGAACATGTTCCGGGTCAGGGTGGAGTTGTCGCCGCCCGAGATGAACATCGCCACAACCACCTCGTCGAACGACGACAGGAACGACAGCAGCGCCGCCGTGATGACGGCGAAGCGGATCTGCGGCAGGGTGATGGTCAGGAAGGCCCGCCAGCGTGGCGCGCCAAGGCTGCGGGCCGCCATTTCCTGGTTCATGTCGTAGCTTTTGAGCGCCGAGGCCGTGACGATCAGTACCAGCGGCAGCGCCAGAACCGTGTGAGCCAACACCAGCCCGAGCATGGTATAAAGCACCTTCAGCTTCACATAGGCATAGAAGGCGCCAATCGCGATCAGGATCAGCGGCACCATCATCGGTGTGATCAGTAGAATGAACACGAGCTTTCCGGCTCGCATCTGCGAGGTGTGCAGCCCATAGGCCGCCGCGACGCCCAGCGGTGTGGCGACAAGCATGGTCAAGAATGCGGCGGTCAGCGAGGTCACCGTCGCCGACACCCATTCGGTCGAGTTGAAATAGTTTTCATACCACCGGGTCGACCATTGCCGCGGCGGGAACTCCAGATAGATCGATTCGGAGAACGACATCGGGATGACGATCAGGGTCGGCGCGACCAGGAACAGCATGATCAGGGTGGCAATCACATAAAGCCAAAGCCGCTGGCGCTGGGTGATCTGGGTCTCAGACGCGGGACTGTCGAGCCAGCGTTTCATTGGTGCCCCCCGCCGGTCAACTGCTCCAGCTTCAGGAACCGTGCCGCACCCCACAGGATCAGCATGGTCAACACCAACAACACGACGCCCAGCGCACTGGCCGCGCCCCAGTTCACGAACAACTCGATGTTCGAAGCGATCTTCATCGAGACCAGGATCACCTTGCCGCCGCCCAGCACCGCCGGGGTGACGTAAAACCCGAGGCACAGCACGAAGACGATCAGCGATCCGGCGAACAGCCCCGGCGCCGACAGCGGGAAAAACACGGTCCAGAAGTTGCGCACCGGGCTGGCGCCCAGATTGGACGCCGCCCTGAGGTAGTCGCGGTCGATCGCCTTCATCGATCCGTATAGCGGCAGCACCAGGAAGGGCAACATGATGTGGACCATGCCGATCAGCGTTCCGGTCATGTTGTGGACGATCTTGATCGGCTCGTCCCAAAGACCGAGATCGATAGCCCAACTATTCACCAGACCCTTCTTTTGCAGCAGCACCAGCCAGGCGTAGGTGCGCACCAGTAACGAGGTCCAGAACGGCAGAAGCACCGTGATCAGGCAAAGATTGGCGATCCGGCTGGGCATCTGTGACAGGAAATAGGCCAGCGGATAACCGATCAGGATGCAGATCGCGGTGGTCAGCAGGCTGACCTCGAATGTGGTGCGGAAGATGCGGGCATAGGATTTGCTGGTCAGCATGCGGTCATAGTTCTCGAGTGAGAACTGACCATCGGCCCCGATGAAGGAAACATAGAACAGCCAGCCGACCGGAATCACCAGAATGACCATGATCAGGGTCAGCGCTGGTGAGCACAGGCCGAACAACGCGAGCCGCTCACGGAACGCATCCCGCCTCAACCCTTCGGCGTGGAGGTCAACCGCGGTCATCCTGCGGTTCCCGCTCCGCTGTCGGTATCGGCGATCAGCACGGTGTCCTCAGGCTCTAGCGCCAGCATTACCGCGCTGCCGACAGTCGGCAACTCGGCGATGGTGGTCGAGCGGACAACGCCGCGAACGTTGACCTCAGTTCCGTCGGCGAGGGTCGCGTACATCAGGAAGCTGTCGCCCTGGTAGACAATATCCGAGACTGTCGCGGCGAAGCGATTGGTGTTGCCTTCGGCCAGACCGGAGGCGACCTTGACCCGCTCGGGCCGAATCATCAACACGAGCCGGTCGGCCTCGGGCGGCGGTTCGGCGAGGGTGAGCGGCAAGCCTGCGTGCAGTACTGCCTCACCTAGGCGCGTCACTGGCAAAAACGCAGACTCGCCGATGAAATCGGCAACAAAACGGTTGGCCGGGCGGTCGTAGATGCGCGCCGGGGTGTCGAGTTGCATCAGGCGACCGTGATTGATCACCGCGATGCGGTCCGACATGGTCAATGCCTCGCGTTGGTCATGGGTCACGTAGACCGTCGTCATGCCAAGCTTTTCATGCAGGTGGCGCAGCTCGATCTGCATTCGGTCGCGGAGCTTCTTGTCGAGCGCCGACAGCGGCTCATCCATCAATAGAATCCGCGGTTCGAAGACAATGGCGCGGGCCAGCGCGACCCGCTGTTTCTGCCCGCCGGACAACTGGTCGATTTGCCGCTCACCGTAGCCGCCAAGCTGGACGGTCTCCAGCGTCCGCTCGCACCGCTCGGCGATCTCGGCTTTCGGGACACCGCGCAGCCGCAGCGGATAGCCGACATTGCCGGCCACCGTCATATGCGGGAACAGTGCGTAATTCTGGAACACCATGCCGACGTTGCGCAGGTGCGGAGGGGTGCGGATCACCTCACGGTCGCCAAACATCAAGCTGCCCCGGTCGGGCCGGGTGAAGCCCGCCAGCACCATCAGCAGCGTCGACTTGCCGGACCCGGACGGCCCAAGAAGGGTCATAAACTCGCCGCTGCGGATATCAAGATCGACGGCGTCGAGGGCATGAACGCGCCCATAGGTCTTGGTTACCCCACGGATGGTGATTGGCAGGGCCTCGGTCACTTGGCTCGTCAACGCGCCTCTCCCCATTCGGCAAAAAGATCCAGCGCGGGCGGCTAGAGCATGATCCATGGTCTCCGATTCATGGATCATGCTCTAGCTTGTTGTTTTGTCGCATTTTCGCGACGCTGAGGCTGGTCGCCTTAGCTGGAAAATGCTCTAACACCGCCCGTGCTGTCAGTTTCGGGTTGGCCGGATTATTCGGTCAACATTTCCTGGTACATCTCAGCCGCGATGGTCTCCCATTTTGCGTACCAGGCCAAGCTGACCGGAAGCTGCATCGCGGCGTTATCCGGATGCGATGGCAGGGCGCGCGCCTTTGCCTCGTCGATCTTGCCCAAGCTGTAGGCCGCCTTATTGGTCGGGCCATAGGTGATGTATTCGGGCAGGTTAGCCTGGTATTCGGCCTTCGATATCTCGGCCAGGAACGCCATCGCCGCATCGCGGTTCGGGGCCCCCTTCGGGATCGCGAAGCAATCATAGTCCAGCAGCGCCTGATTGAAGCTGTAGGCAACCTTGGCGCCATCAGCCTTAGCCACGTCGAAACGCCCGTTCCAGCCGGTTGTCATATCGACCTCGCCATCCTTCATCAGTTGGGCGTGCTGTGCGCCTGAGCCCCAGAACACCGCGATATGCGGCTTCAGCTCGCGGATCTTGTCGATGGCACGCCTGATGCCTGCCTCGGAATCAAGCTCTTTCCAGACATTTTCCATCGCCACGCCGTCGGCCATCATTGCCGGTGCCAGCGCACCGGCTACCTTGCCACGATAGGCACGGGTGCCGGGGAACTTCTCGACATCAAAGAAGTCGGCCCAGCTCTGCGGGCCATTCTCGCCGTAGGTGTCGGTATTCCAGGCATAGACGGTTGAGAACACATCGCCGCCCACACAGAATTCCGAGTAAAGCGTCGGGTAGAAGGTCGAGACATCGATCACCGAATAGTCGAGTTTCTCCAGCAAACCCTCGGCGCCAGCCCGCGCCGCGCTGCCCGAGCCGCTGGCGACGATGTCGAGGGTCACGGCACCGGTCTGGACCTGAAGACGCACGTCGGACATGCCGCCATAAGTCTCCTCCTTCACCACGATCCCAGTCGCGGCCGCTGCGGGGATGAACAGCGCCTTGCTCTGGGCCTCCTGGTACGAGCCGCCCCACGAGGCGATGGTCACGGATTTATCCTGCGCCGCGGCAGTGCCCGCGATCAGGGCGGCGGCCGCCGTGGCGGCAATCAAATGTAACTTCATGGTCGTTTTCCTCCGTTTGTAGACTTCATGGCCGGTTTCTATATTTAGCCGGTTGTTCGCCGTTTCGTTCGAGCCGGGTGGCATGGCGAGCGCCGTCCCGGCCTTGGTTTAAACTGATCCTATCCGACTCCCTCGCGCAAATTGGCAGCCCGGGCACATTCACGCTGATCGCGCCAACGATACCAGGCGACCACCGTGGGCAGGAACCATGGTGTGCCGGAATACAGTGGCCGGGTCGGGAACGGCAGATCGTCGAACGCGGTGCGGCCCTCCTTCAGGCCCAGCACACGCTGGCCGGTCCGCATGCCCAGATAGCTGGCCATAGAGACGCCGGAACCGCAATAGCTGGCAGCGTAGTGGATACCATCATGGATCCCGCAATGGGCCAACGAGTCAAAGCTGTAGGCAACCGTCCCGGACCAGGAATGTGACACGCGTGTGGCGGACAGTTCCGGAAATATCCGGCACATATCGGCGTGCAGTCGCGGGGCGCTGACCCTGGGCTCGGACTCCCGCGCCGATACCCGGCCGCCGAACAGCACCCGGCGGCGGTCGGGCGAGGCGCGGTAGTAGTAGACTACTCGGCAGGTATCGCTGGCGATCCGGTCGGTGGGGAACAGCCTATCCATCACGCCCGGCGGCAGCGGCTCGGTGGCGATGATGTAGCTACCGATCGGAATGATCCGGCGGCGCAACCAGGGCAGTAGCGCGCCGGAATAGCCATTGGTCGCAACGACAACATCGCGGGCGGTGATCGCGCCGCTCGGTGTCTGCAATTCGAACCCTGAGCCGTTACGCTCTATACTCAGCACCGGGCAATACGGCACCACCTGGGCGCCTGCCGCGATTACCTGTTTCAACAAACCAGTATGGTATTTCGCCGGATGCAAAGCAGCGTGGCGGGGATAGACAACGCCACCATGGTAGGTATCGGTCCCCAGTTCGCTGCGCTGCTCGGCACGTGGCACCATATGCGCCTCGATGCCCTCGCGGCGCTGAGCCTCGATGCGGCTGGCCAGCGCAGTGAACTGGTCCGGTGTGTGTGCGGCGTGATAGCGGCCCTTGCGCTGGAAGTCGCACTCGATCCCCTCGCGGCGGACCAGCTCCTCGATCCACTCCAGCGCCGTGCGCCCCTCACCGTGAATGGCCCGGGCGCGCTCGGCGCCATAGCGGCTTGCGAGATCCTCGGCCATCGGCTTGACGCTGGTGCTGATCTGCCCGCCATTGCGGGTGCTGCATCCCCAACCCGCTTGCTCGGCATCCACGACCAGAGTGCTGCGCCCGGCCCGTGCTGTCTCCAGCGCCGCGTTGAGTCCGGTATAGCCGGAACCGACGATGGCAACATCGACCACGCGCGCAGGCTCCCCGGCCGGCAAGACCGGTGCGGGGGCGTCATCCCACCAGTAGGGCGTCTCGCTGAAATCCGCCGCGAGAAGGCCGCCGCCGTCCCCTGCCGGAACATCGGAGGCGGCATTCGCTTGTTCCGCTGTAGTCTCGAAGCGCGCTGTCGCTGCCAAATGCTCTCTCCACCGGGCCATTCCCTCGGCCCGCCAAATCGGTCAGGACACGTCCCGCGTGCGTCCGGATCGGGGCCAGTCTTCCAACTTGCGGTGGATTTGGTCAATTTAATTGGGCTTATTGATAATTTCGATTTACTTATACCGATCGAATTATCGTGGAGGGAACCGACATGCACATAACGCTCCGCCATCTCCAGGTTTTCGAAGTCGTGATGGAGGGTGGCTCGATCTCCCGCGCCGCCACGCTGATGAACCTCAGTCAACCGGCTGTCAGTATCGCGCTGTCGAAATTCGAACAGGAGCTGGGGTTCCGCCTGTTCCATCGCGCCAAGGGTTATTTCGCACCGACCAGCGAAGCCATGCTTCTGCACAACGAGACTGAGCAAAGCCTGCTGTCGATCGAGCGGGTCCAGGAACGTGCCCGGGAAATCAGCGCCGGCGGCGTTGGGGTCGTGAGCATCGCCAGCAACGGGGCTTGCGCCATCAACCTGCTGCCATGGGTCATCGCCGAATTCCAGCAAGACCACCCTGAGGTTCGGATTGATCTCAAGGTTCGCAGTTCGCGCAAAATAGCGTCTTGGGTCGCTGGCCGGCAGATCGACATCGGTCTGATTGATGCCCCAGTCCCGATCCCCGGCCTGAATGCCGAGATCATCCGGACACCCTGCGTCTGCATCCTTCAGGAGACCGACCCGCTTTGCCAGAAAAACCGGATCACCCCAGAGAACCTGGCTGGACGCTCTGTCATCTCGATCACCGGCGACCACAGCATCGACCGCCAGCTCGACAGGCTGTGCGCCGAGCGCGGAGTGTCGATCGAACGACGGGTGTCGAGTTCCTATTTTGCCATCGCCCGCAATCTGGTCCGGGCCGGGGCCGGGATGGCGATTGTCGACGCCGTGAACGGCAAGGCCGCCCTGGGCGACGGCGTGACCTGGAGACCGTTCGAGCCGGCAATCTATTTCGAACTCGCCCTGATCATGCCTCCGGAGAGAGAGTTGCCCGAGGCCGCATCAACCTTCCTGGCGATCCTGCGCAAAAAACTTCCAGCAACCCAACCAACACCAGATTACGCCTCCGCTACTGGTTAGTTGCTCGTCAGCCATATTGGCCGCCTGAACTCTCAAACATTCCCTATGGCACTGTGACACAATCGCCGCCAAGATCGTCGGATAACCGCACTATCGACCAATCGGGAGGGGACGATGCGCACACCGGACGCGGCCGAACTATTGGCGGGCATCAACCGCTGGACCGCCATCGAGAGCAAGAGCAACGAGCCCGAGGGCATCGCCGCCATGATGGCAGAAGCGGAGCGGGAGTTCCGCGCCGCCGGGATAGCGACCGAACGCATTCCCGGCCGCGATGGCTGTGGCGATCACCTTCGTGCCCGTGCGCCTTGGGGCGGCGATGGGCCCGGGGTGTTGGTACTGTGCCATCTCGATACCGTGCATCCGGCTGGAACGCTGGCGAAAAACCCGATCCGCACCGAGGGTGACCGGGCCTATGGTCCCGGTATCTACGACATGAAAGGGTGCGTTTATATCGCCATGACCGCCGCTGCGACACTGATCGAAGCCGGGCGGGAGACGCCGCTGCCGTTGCGTTATCTCATTGTTTCCGATGAAGAAATCGGCAGCCCGACTTCGCGTCCGTTCATCGAGGCGGAGGCGGATAACGCTAAATATGTGCTGGTGGTTGAGCCGGCGCGTGATGGTGGCAAGGTGGTGACTTCGCGTAAAGGTTCGGCGCGGTTGACGATGACGGCGCATGGCCGTGCCTCGCATTCCGGGTTGCGCCATCAGGACGGCGAGAGTGCTATTCTGGAGGTTGCCCGGCAGATTGTCGATCTGGAGGCGATGACCGACTACGACCGCGGGTTGACGATCAATGTTGGCATGATTTCCGGTGGCACCGGAGTCAATGTGGTCCCCGATCGCTGCACTGCCGACATCGATATGCGGATGACGGAGGTCGAGGATGGCGCGGTGGCGGTTGCCCGCATCCTGGCGCTAAAGCCTTATAATCCCGCGATAAAGCTGGAGATATCCGGCGGCATCAACCGGCCGCCGTTCCGCAAGTCGAACGCCATCGCGTCGCTCTACGAGCACGCCCGGAGCCTGGCGGCCGAGCTTGGCATCGATCTGATTGATACCTTTACCGGCGGCGGCAGCGACGGCAATTTTACTGCCTCGCGGGCGCCGACGCTGGATGGGATGGGGATGGATGGCCACGGCGCCCATACGCTGGACGAGCACCTGCTGATATCGTCGCTGGTGCCCCGCTTGCTGCTGCTGCGGCGGATGTTCGAGACGTTGGAATAAGGACGCCGGGCGCATTATTTCACGGGGGTGTTTTAGGGGTGTTTTAGGGGTCCTTTGGGAGTGCTTAAAAGTCGACCTTGCGAGGCGCGATTTGGGGCGAAATTCCTCCGTGCGTCGACCAATGAGGCCCCGGATCAAGTCCGGGGAAGTGAAGAAAAAAGGGCGGCGACCCTCACACCGACAACGCCATGCCGTCGCGGCCCGGGTCGGCGCCGCCGTCCCAGCCGGCGGCTGTGCGCCGCGCGGCGTGGACCCCGGCGAAATGGAAGCCGAGGGCCGAGCGGCGGACTGGGTAGCCCATCGCCTTTAGGGCTGCCTCGGTGCGGCGCAGGATGCGGTTGGTGATGTCGATGGTGTCGGACGTGGTGCAGAAGCGCGGGGCCGAGACCGCCTCCTGCGCCGTCATGCCGAAATCGACCGCGTTCAGGATGCCCTGCAAGACGCCCATGGTGATGTAGGT
The DNA here is from genome assembly GCA_035527255.1 of Thermohalobaculum sp. Classification (GTDB taxonomy): domain Bacteria; phylum Pseudomonadota; class Alphaproteobacteria; order Rhodobacterales; family Rhodobacteraceae; genus Thermohalobaculum. The sequence continues at coordinate 9,785 of DATLAW010000081.1, forward strand.
GCCGCCCGGCGCGCCGATCACCAGCCAGGGGTTGTCGCCATCAAACAGGATCGTCGGGCACATCGCGGTGAAGCGCGATTTTCCGGGGGCCAGCGAGCCGGCCCGGCCTGGGCGCGGATCGAAGACGCCCATGCAGCCATTATACATGAAGCCCAGCCCAGGGGTCACGACGCCAGCGGGCATGCCGATGGAATGGGTCAGCGAGACGCAATTGCCGGCGCCATCGACGACGCAGATATGGGTTGTTTCCTTCGATTCGTCGTTGCCGACATTCAGCCGGGTCACATGGGCCTTCTCGCCCCGGCGGATGCGGTCGGCCATCACCGCCGCATAGTCCTTCGACGTCAGTTCGGCCACCGGCACATCGACGAAGCGGGGGTCGCCGACCTTGGTGTCCTTGTCGACGGTGGCGATCTTCATCGCCTCGGACACGGTGGCGATGTATTCGGGCGAGTTGTGGCCCATGGCGGCCAGATCGAAATTCTCGAGGATGTTGAGCATCTCGAGGATCATGATGCCGCCGCCCGGCGGGTTGTTGGTGGCGACCCGGTGGCCGCGATAGGTGCCCCACAGCGGATCGGCCTCGGTCGGCGCTACCGCCGCCAGATCTCCGGCGGCGATCAGACCGCCGTTCTTGGCCATGTCGGCGGCAATCTCGGCGGCGATGGCGCCGGTGTAGAAGTCGTCAACGCCATGTTCGGCGATACGGCGGTAGGTGCGGCCCATATCCGGGTTCCGCAGCACCTCGCCGAGGCGATAGATCGAGCCGTCGGGTTTGGTATAGATCTGCCGCGCGCCGGGATTGCGGGTCAGGAATTCGCGGTGGGCGACGCGGCCCGCCGCCGGCACCTCATTCCAGAAGGCATTGATGTGGGGGCGGACCTGAAAGCCATCCTCGCAATAGGCGATGGCGGGCTGGATCAGGTCAGCGAGGCTGCGAGTGCCGAAGCGGGCCAGGGCAGTATCCAGCGCCCGCAGTGTCATTGGCGTGGTGATCGACTGATAGCCGATCTCGTTGACCGAGCCTTCGAGGATGAAGCCAAAGCCGTCATCGGCCTCGCCCAGAATGATGTCCTGCCACATGTCGGGGCGGGCCGCCGCTGGCGCCCGGCCATGGAAATCGATGAAGCGGTGTGCGCCCTCAAGCCCGCCCTGCCCCGGCATGTAGACATGCATCGAGCCGAAACCGGCGACGCCGCACATGATCGGGTCGACGGCGGTCTGCACCAGGGCGCAGGCGACTGCCGCGTCGACCGCGTTGCCACCATCGCGCAGCACATCGGCGCCAGCCTCGACCGCTTCGGGTTGCGGCGCTGTGATCAGTCCTTTGGTCATCTTTTTACTCCGCCGAGTTTGGCCAAATCAGGCAGTGGGCGGGCGGTTGCCGGGTCGGCGGCCAGCACCTGCTCCAGCGCCCGGGCGATCTCGAGGATCTTGCGGTCGGCGCCGCGGGGGCCGAGGATCTGGATGCCGAAGGGCAGGCCCAGATCGGCCACGCCGCAGGGCAGCACAGCACCCGCCGCCATCGCCATGGTCGGCGCGTAGGAGAGGGCGAGCCTGCGCATGTAGGTCGGCATTTGCTCGCCATCGATCTGGGTGACGAAAAGCTGGTCGTGCGGGAACGGTGGCACCGAAGCGCCTGGGCAGATCAGTGCGTCGTAATCATCGAAGAAGGCGAGCCAGTTGCGCATGACCTTTGTTTGTTCGTTATGCGCCCAGGCGACATCGGCCAGGCTGTATTCCAGCCCCCGGTCCACATTGTCGACCACGTTGCGATCCAGCAGATCGCGGTGTTTCTTTACCCGCTCGCCATGGGCGGAGACGAAGCTGAGACCGCGCAGCACCTCGAACATGTCGTGGATGTTGCCGAAATCCGGGGCGGTTTGATCCACCGCGCCGAAGGCGTGGCCGAAACGCGCCGTCCGCTCGCCGAAAACCCGGGCGATACCCTGGTCGACCGGGCAGCAGCCAAGGTCCGGGGTCACGGCGATCTTCAGCGCGCCGAGGTCGATTTCGCGCAAGGGTGCGGCCAGTTCGGTAACGCCGGGATGGGAGAACGGGTCGCGCGGATCATGGTCCACCTGCGCCGACAGCAGCAGGTGGGCGTCCGCGAGAGTGCGCCCCATCGGGCCGTTGACCCCCCAGGGGCTGAAAACCGCCGGGCCGTTGGCCATTGGTGCGACCCCCATCGAGGGTCGAAACCCGACCACGCCGCAGAAGCTGGCGGGCGTGCGAAGGCTGCCGCCATAGTCCGACCCCGTCGCCAGCGGCGCCATGCCGGTCGCCAGCGCTACTGCCGATCCGCCCGAGGAGCCGCCACAGGTCCGTGTCGTGTCGAAGGGGTTGCCGGTCGCGCCGAACACCCGGTTGACAGTGTTGGCCCCGGCGCCGAATTCCGGCAGGTTGGTTTTGGCAAAGATGATCGCGCCCGCCTTGCGCACTAGCGCGATGGAGGGGTCGTCGGCATTCGGCACATGGTCCTCGAACAGCAACGAGGCGTGGGTGGTGCGCATGCCCTTGGTCGCCCGGTTGTCCTTGACCGCCAGGGGCAGGCCGTGCAGGGGACCGAGCGTTGCCCCGGCCATCACCGCCGCCTCGGCAGTGCGGGCGGTGGCCATGGCGCCCTTGGCATCGAGCGTGACGATGGCATTCAGCGCCCCGTCGACCCGGTCGGTGCGGGCGAGACAGCTTCGCATCAGCTCAACCGGCGATAGTTGCTTGATCCCGATCAGGCGGCGGGCCTCGGTGGCGGTCAGGTCGCAGGCGTCGGTCATGGGCGGGAGGTCTCCGGGTCGCCGAGATCCCAATAGAGCCCGGCCATGAGTGCAAGGGCCTCGCGGCTGAGGGGGATGAGGATGTGCTCGTCGGGGGCGTGTTGCGAGCAGGCGGCGTAGGAATGCGGGATCCAGATCGCCGGTAGGCCGAGCAGATCGGTGAAGACATCGTTGCAGATCGAGCCGCCCATCTGCGGAATGATCGCTGGTTTTTGGCCGGTGGAACGCTCGACCGATTGGCGCACCCAGATTGCCCATGGGTCGTCCAGTTCGGTCCGGCTGGCCGGGAAGCCGCCGGCATTGCCCGGTGGCGGCGGCAGGATCTCAACCTTGCCGAACCCGGAGGCATCGAGATGGCGGCGCAGCGCCGGCATGACACCGGCGACATCGGTTCCGGCGATGTAGCGCAGCTGGCAATGGGCCTTGGCCCAGGGCTGGATGGCGTTGACCGGGCCGGAGGGATTGCCGGTCAGCATCGCCAGCACGGCAAACGAGTTCCAGGCATAGACCTTCTCGGCCGGGCTCATGCCGGGCTCGCCCCAGTCGCGGTCGACCTTGGGGCCGGTCCGGCCGCCGTCCAGCTCGACCCCCTTCAGCGCCTCACGGGTGGCGTTGGTGATTTGCGGCGGCAGCCATTCCTTGATCTGGATCTGCCCGGTCGGGCTGACGATGCTGGCGACGGCGTGCATCAGGATCGCCGCCGGGTCGGCCAGCGCGCCGCCCCAGTTGCCGGAGTGGTGGCCACCCTCGCGCAGATTGCAAACCAGATCGAAGTTCAGCGCGCCGCGCGCCCCGAAACAGACCGTCGGGCGGTCCATCTTCACCCGTGGCCCGTCGGAGGCGATGAAGACGTCGGCAGCGAAGGCGCCCTTGTTGGCCTCGACTACCTGATAGACCCCGGCCGAGCCGTTCTCCTCGCCGGTTTCGATCATGAATTTGGCGTTGAAGCCGAGGTTGCCCTTGGTTTCGAGCACGGCGCGCATTGCCGCCATGTTGATCGCGTGCTGGCCCTTGTTGTCTGCGGTGCCGCGACCATAGAGGCGGTCGCCGTCGCGGGCGGTCCTCCAGGGCCCGGCACCCTTGGTCCATTGGTCGTCGAGGCCGCGCACGGTATCGCCGTGGCCGTAGCCGAGCACGGTCGGTAGGCCGTCCGCCTCGTGGCGGGTGGCCAGCAGGATCGGGCCGCAGGTCTCGACCGGGTTCGGGAAGGTCTGGCAGGTGAAGCCCATCGCCTCGAAGGCCGGGGCCATCTCGTCGCTGAGGTAGCGGGCGCAGTGGGGCAAGCCCTCGGGGGTCTGGCTCTCGGTGGGGATGGCGACGCGGCGGGCGAGATCGGCCTCGAAGGCGCCGCTGTCAAGGTAGTCGGTTGCAAGGGTGATGGCGTCTTCACGGTTAGGCATCGGTCAGGGCTCCTTCATCATAGAGATGGCATTCCACATGGCCTGCGGGCCCGGCGATCGGGCGCGGGACGACCGTTGAGCATTGCGCCATCGCTTTGGGGCAGCGGGGATGGAAGGTGCAGCCGGAGGGCATTTCCAGCGGGTTGGGGTAGCTGGCGCCAAGCTGGGTGTCGGGCACGCCGAGGGTCGGGTCCGGGGTGAGAACCGAGCCGAGCAGGGCCTCGGAATAGGGGTGGCGCGGGGTGTCGAACAGCGCGGCGGTGTCGGTTTGCTCGACGATCCGGCCGAGATACATCACGGCGACGCGGGTGGCGATATGCTCGACCACCGCGAGGTTGTGGCTGATCAGCAGGTAGGTCAGGCCCAGCTCGGCGCGCAGATCCTGCAAGAGGTTCAGGATCTGCGACTGCACCGAGACATCCAGCGCCGAGGTTGGCTCGTCGCAGATCACCATCTTGGGGCGGTTGATCAGGGCGCGGGCGATGGCGACGCGCTGGCGCTGGCCGCCGGAGAGCTGGTTCGGGTAGTTGTTGAAGACGCGCTTAGGCAGGCCGACCAGCTCCATGATCTCGTGCGCCCGTTTCTCCCAGCTGCCGGGGTCGCGGTCGCCCTGGACCCGTAGTGGCAGGGTGATGATCGAGCCGATGGTCTTGCGCGGGTTCAACGAAGAATAGGGGTCTTGGAAGATCGGCTGCACGGTGCGCGCCACGGTCAGACGATCCAGCGACGAGATCGGTTTGCCGTCCAGCATGATGGTCCCGGCGCTGGGCGCCAACAGCCCCATCATCATCTTGGCCAGCGTGGTCTTGCCGCAGCCGCTTTCACCGACCAGCGCCAGGACTTCGCCGGGCTCAACCCGCAAATTGACGCCGTTGACCGCGTGCAGCGGGCGCTTCGGCTTCAGAAATCCACCGGAGATCATGAAGGTGCGAGTGACATCCCGGACCTCGAGCACCGCCTCACTGCTCATTGGACCGTCTCCAGTTTCATATGGGCGGCGGCTTCGGCCGAACTTTGGGTACAGCGGTAGCGGTGGCCCGGTGTGGCGCCGTCTCGCAGCCCGATGGCCCCGGCCTGGCAGAGGTTGCGGGCATAGCGGCAGCGCTCGGCAAAATGGCAACCCTTGATGTGGCCAACCAGCGACGGGACGATGCCGGGGATCGACCCGAGATGGGCACCGCGCGCGGTCTTGCCGGGGATCGGGATGCAATCGAGCAGCCCTTGGGTATAGGGATGGGTCGGGGCCTGAAAGATCTGCATCGCCGTGCCCTGCTCGACAATCTGGCCAGCATACATCACCGCCACCCGATCAGCGACCCGGGCGACAACGCCGAGGTCGTGGGTGATCAGGATCAGGCCGGTCTGGAACTCGCGTTGAAGGTCGGCCAGCAGATGCAGGATCTGGGCCTGAATGGTCACATCGAGCGCCGTTGTCGGCTCGTCGGCGATGATCAGGTCGGGGCCGCACATCAGCGCCATGGCGATCATCACCCGCTGACGCAGGCCGCCGGAGAGCTGGTGCGGGTATTGCCTGAGCCGCCCCTGTGCTGCCGTGATGCCGACCTTCTCCAGCAGCCAAACCGCACGTTCACGGGCCTCGGCCACGGTCACACCGCGGTGGCGGCGCAATGCCTCGATCAGCTGATCGCCGATGGTGTAGGACGGGTTCAGCGAGGTCATCGGCTCCTGAAAAATCATGCTCATGCGGTTGCCGCGCAGGTCCGACATCTTGCGTTCGCTCAGTTGGGTCAGATCCTGGCCGTCGAGGACCAGCTTTTCCGCCCGCCGGGTCGCCCGCGACGGCAATAGGTCCATCAGCGCCAGCGAAGTCAGCGACTTGCCGCAACCGGACTCGCCGACAATCGCCAGCGTCTCGCCGCGGTCGACACGGAAGCTGAGGCCCTGGACCGGGTGCAGCATCCCCGAGGGCACCGGGATATCGACGCTGAGGTTTGCTACCTCGAGGATACGCTCTGCCTTCAGAGTCGGGGGCATTAGTTGCGCCCGTCAGGGGCTGTCACATCGCGCAGGCCGTCGCCCAGCAGATTGATCGACAGCACCAGCATGAACAGCGCCGCGCCGGGGATCGCGATCAGCCAGGCGTCGAAGAACATCAGCCCCTTGGCCTCGGCGATCATCAGCCCCCAGCTGGGTTCCGGCGGCTGCACGCCGAGGCCGAGGAAGGACAGCGCCGCTTCAAGCAGGATGGCATGGGCCATCTCGATGGTGGCGACAACGATCAGCGGGTTGGCGATATTGGGCATTATCTCGGTCAGCACGATCCGGACCGGTGAGCAGCCGAGCGCCTGGGCCGAGGCGATGAAGTCGAGGTTGCGGACCTGCATGGTAGCGCTGCGCATCACCACCGCGAAACGGTCCCAGATCAGCAGCCCCAGCACCCAGATCACCACGGTCAGCGACGAGCCGATCAGGCTGACGACGGCGATGGCCACCAGCACCACCGGCATCGACAGTCGTGTGGTGATGATGAAATTCGCCACCATATCGACCTTGCCGCCAAAATAGCCGGCGGCGACGCCAATGGTGGTGCCAATAATGCCCGAGATCAGCATCGCCATGATCCCGATGGTCAATGATATCCGCGCCCCCCATAGCAGCCGCGAGAGATAGTCGCGGCCGAAATGATCGGTGCCAAGCGGGAAGGTCCAGGTCGCCTTGTCGCTGTCGAACCAGATCGGCGGGATCAGCTTGCGGTCCAGAACCTGATCAAAGGGGTCATGCGGCGAGATATAGGGCGCCAGCAACGCCATCAGGATGATGACGATCAGAACGGTGCCGCCGATCATCAGCCCGGCATGGCCGAAAATGCGCCGCCGCATCTGCGAACCCATCGACGGCTCAAGCGCCGGGGCAATGGGGGAGATGTCGATTACAGCCATGTCATGCCACCCTGATCCGTGGGTCGAGCCAAGCGTTCAGCATGTCGGCCAGGAAGGTCAGCACGATGTAGAAAACGCTGAGCACCAGCACGATTGCCTGCATCATCGGCAGGTCGGCGCGCTGGATCGATTCATAGGCCAGGAATCCCAGGCCGTTGATGGCGAAAATCGTTTCGATGACGATCGAGCCGCCGAGCATGAAGCCGAACTGCACCGCCGCCAGCGACACCACCGGGATGATGGCGTTCCTGAGCGCATGCTTGAACAGCACCGTCATCGGGCGCAGCCCCTTGGCCCGCGCGGTGCGGATGTAATCAGTCGCCAGCACATCCATCATGCCGGCCCGGGTCAGGCGCATCACCGCCGGGGTGATGTAGTAGCCGAGCGCGATGGATGGCATTACGAAATTCGACCACGAGGCGCTGCCGGTGATCGGCAGCAGCCGCCAGTAGACGCCGAACCACAGCATCAGGGTCAGTGCAAACCAGAAACTGGGCATCGCCTGGCCGACGACGGCGATGGTCAGGGCGACCCGGTCGATCAGGCTGTTCGGCCGGATCGCCGCCAGCACCCCCAACGGGATCGACAGGGTCAAGGCGAAAATCAGGGCACATAACCCAAGCAGCATGGTTGTCGGCAGACGCTCGAAAATCACTTCCGAGACCGGCTTTCTCAGATAGTTCGACTGGCCGAAATCGCCTTGGGCGGCGCGATAGAGCCAGTCGGCGTATTGCACGATGATCGGCCGGTCATAGCCGTAATAGGTGCGGATATTCTCGATATCCTGCTCGGTGGCACTTTCGCCAGCCAGCGCCACCGCCGGATCACCAGACAGATAGATCATCGAGAAGGTGATCAAGGACACGGTCAGCGCCACCAGCACCGCGACAGCCGATCGTTTTAGAATGTAAGGCAGCATGATATCCGGCTCCGGTGTCTCGCGGCAAAATCGCTATTGCCCGGGAGACGCCCCGCCGGGTACCGGCGAGGCGGATTGATTGCCGCTATGCGGGGCGCGTAGGCTTACTTCCACTTGGCTGCATAGAAGCGCGGGATTTCGTCCGAGGTGGTCTGGAAGTCGAGATCCTTCGCATACACATAGTACTTGGCGTAGGTGAACATCGGCAGCCAGTAGACCTCGCCCGAAATCTTCGCCAGCGCCTTCTGATAGACCGCCGCACGCGCCGCCGGGTCGATGGTCGTGTCGCCCTCGGCCAGCCAGGCGATCACTTCCGGATCCTTGGCCGGATCGTCGCGCCCGCCGGAGAAGAAGTGGCTGGTGCCCGCCGAGACATCCGGGATCGAGTTCGAGCCCCAGGTCATGTGGTTGATCGGGGTCTTGCCCTCCCAAACCAGATCGCGCAGCGCCCGGTACTGCATGAAGGTCAGCTTTGCCTTGATGCCGACCTTGGCCAGATCGCCGATAACCGCTTCGGTGAACTCGCGTTGGCGGTAGGCGTAAATGTCGAACTCGAAGCCGTCCGGATAGCCCGCCTCGGCCAGCAGGGCCTTGGATTTCTCGGGGTCATAGTCCCACTTCGGCACGTCCTGGGTACAGCCGAACTGGTCCGGATGGCAGGCGGAGTGAATGACCTCGGATGCCGGGCCCACCAGATTGCGGGTGAGCGACTCGCGGTTGATCGCGTGGGCGACCGCGGCCCGGACCCGCTGGTCCTTGAAGAAGTCCTGGCCCGAACTGCCGTCGACATCGAATGCCATGTACGAGATGCGCATGGTCTTGGCGTTCTCGACGGTAACGGTGCCCAGTGCCTCCATACGCTCGGCCTGTTCCTTGGGCACATCCCAGATCCAGTCCAATCCGCCGGTCAGCATCTCGGCGATCTGGGTGTTGCTTTCCTTGATGGTGCGGAAATTGATTTTGCCGACCGAGGGCTGCCCCTTGGCGGTATCCTTCATATAGGCTTCGTTCTTGGCCCAATGCACATATTCGCCGGCTTTGGCCTCGACGAACTTGTAGGGGCCGGTGCCATTCGGGGCGACCGCCGCATAGTCCTTTTTACCGTCGGCGCCGACGGGTGCTGAATCGTAGTGGCCTTCGGGCATGATGAAGACCACATTGGCCAGATAGGCAAATGCCGCCGGGAAGGGTTTGGCCAGATGGAGCCGGACCTTGAGGGGGCCGAGCGCCTCGGCGCTGGCCATCCAGTTGACGTTGGCCGATGTCAGGGTGCCGTTATCCGGGTTGGCGACGTGGTTAACGGTGTAGACCACATCCTCGGAGCCAAAGCTGGTGCCATCGTGGAAGGTGACGCCCTCACGGAGGTCGATTTCCATGGTCGTGCTGTCAATCCACTCCCATCCCGTCGCCAGGAGCGGCACGAACTCGCCGGTCTCGAGGTTGCGGAACATCAGGGCGTCCCAGCCAAGATGGCCCATGACCACCAGCTCGCGGGTGTTATTGTAGTAGGGGTCGATGACCGCGATCTCGCGGTCGGTGGCCCAGTTCAGCGTATCGTCCGCTTTGTTGGCGAAGGATGGGCTGGACCAGATACCGGCGGCGACAATCGCCACGCTGGGCAGAAGCCATTTAGTCATGGTGGGGTTCCTCCTTGTCGAACATCGTTTCGCGGCAGGCATTCAAGGCGCGCCGTCATCTGAGGAACGTGGCATCAAAATTTTGCTCATGCAAGCGAAGGTCATCATCCATCAACCATATGATCTTTCCACCGCTATGGCGCGGGGGCGCCAAATGAGGTGTATGGTCGCCCGGTGGAGACCCGCCAATGCCAATCACGCCGCCCTCGATTCCATCGCCCTTGATTGCTGGACCCGATTTGCGCCCACGTCGCAGCGATGCGGTGGCGGGTGTGCTGTGGATGATGCTGTCCTGCGCCCTGCTGTCCGGGGTGGCGGCGATGGGCCGGTACGCCGTGCTTTCCGGGGTGCCGACCTATCAAGTGGTGTTCCTGCGGCTGTTGTTCGCGGCCATCGCGCTATCGCCGGTGCTGGTCTGGCGCGGGCCGAGCATGCTGCAAACATCGCATCTGCGGCTTTATGCCGTGCGGGTGGTCCTTGGCCTGATCGGCATGACCACCTGGTTTCTGGCGCTGGCGCTGCTGCCGGTGGGCGAGGTGACGGCGATTGGCTTTCTGACGCCGCTGTTCTCGACCATGGGTGCTGCCCTACTGCTCGGCGAGATCGTCCGCTGGCGGCGCTGGACCGCCACCCTGATCGGTTTTGCCGGAGCGTTGATCATCCTGCGCCCGGGCCTCGGCGAAGTTGGGCCCGGCACCTGGCTGGCGCTGATCGCGGCGCTCGCCATGGCGGCAACGACCCTGGTGATCAAGCAGCTATCGAGCCGCGACGATCCGGACAAGATCGTGCTGATCTCGGTGTTGTTGCAGACACCGATCGCGCTGATCCCGGCATTGTTCGTCTGGAAGTGGCTGGACCCGCATCTATGGGCGGTGTGCGCCGCCATGGGGGGTCTGGGGATGCTGGGCCACATCACACTGGCGCGGGCCTTCGCGGCGGCGGATGCCTCGGTGGTGATGAGCGTCGACTTTGCCCGGCTGCCGTTCGCAGTGCTGTTCGGCTTCGCGCTGTTCGGCGAGTTGATCGACGGATGGACCTGGGTCGGCGCCGGGGTGATCTTTGCGGCCTCGCTGTACAATGCCCGTCGCGAGGGCAAACTGCGCCGCGCGACCCCAGCAGAGGAGCCCTACTCCACCGGCAATGTCACGCTGGATCGGTAGTAGCCCCCGGTGCGAATGATCCAGTTGCCCGGCTTGCCATAGGGCCAGAGGGCGAAATTGTCCCGGTCGGCTCCGGCGAGAGAGAGGCCGATGCGGTGACCGGCGGGGAACTGCCACGAGACCGGAAGCAGGGCAAAGTCGATGGTCGCGGGCTGGCCCGGCACCAGTAGCTGCGCCTCGGCCCTGGTGAAAGCACGGTAAGGCCAGGTGGTGCGGTAGGTCGGTGACGGGTCGGAGGTGGTCCGGTGCAGAGCCCGCAGCATCCCCTCGGTGACATAGGTGGCGGTGCCGTCCGGGGCGATGTCCTCGAGATAGGCGAAGATGCTGGCGTCCGGCTGATCGACGGTGAAATCGAGATGCAGCAGCGGGTGGCCGGAGACCGTGAGGGCGGCGTCAAGCGGCGGTGACTGGAGCCGCAGGTAATTGCCCGGTTTCTGGTCCCAATCGGGGTAGTAGTCCTGAACGTTGCGGATCTGCAGGCGGCCATAGCGGGTGTTCTGCCCGGTGCCACAACGGAAATCAGCGCGGTAGGCGATTTCGCCATCGTCGCCCGGTTCCTCGGCCAGATCGCCGGAAGTGCCCAGAAACAGCGTGGTCTGACGCCGCGCCGGAGGCCATTGCGCAGCACTTTTCCAGGCCTCGGCCCGCATGGTGTGGTAGTGGACCGGGGCCTCGCCGGCCAGCCCGGTATCGATCCCCAGTACGTGCTCGTCGAAGAAACGCAGGATCGCGCCGAGCACCGGGAACTCCGGCAGCGGGCTGCGCCGGAACGGGCTGGCGTTGCAGCGCCCGCCGTGATCCCAGGGACCGAGCAACAGCGCCCGATTGTTCGAGCCGATGCTAAGGAACCGGCTAATCGAGCCATTTGTATATGCGCCGTCGCGCCAGCCGGATATCGCCAGCACTGCCAGATCATCGCGGAACCCGGGCGAGACGGCATGGGGGCTGAAGCTGTCGGAGGTGAATGACGGGTCATGCGCCAGCGCCGAATCGCGGAACTGAAACTCACGCAGAAAATCCGGCATGTGGACATTTGCGGCGTGCCCACCAATCGCCTGGGCCAGCAACGCGCCGTCCGAGTCATCATCGACCAGGGCCGGTCCCTCGAAGCTTGGCTCGGCGAAGTAGTAGTATTTGCGCAGGTCTTCGCGCCGGTCGAGGTCGAGCGCGTCCAGCACCCGGCCATAGCCGGTGGCCAGATCGCTGAGCAGGATGCCGCCGGGGTAGAAATGGTCGGCATAGGTGTCCCAGACCGCACTGATCGGGGCAATCGCCTTCAGCGCCGGATGGCCGGAGGCAGCGGCAAAATCGCAGGCGGCACCAAGATACGAGATGCCGGTCGCGGCCAACCGGCCGTCACACCAGTCCTGCGCCGCCACCCACTCGATGATCTCGGCATAGTCCTCGCGCTCGGCCGGCGAGCGAAAGCTGTCGCGGCAACCGAACGATGCCCCGGTGCCGCGCACATCGACGACCACCAGAGCATAGCCGCGCGGCACGAACATTTTTCGGTAATTGACCGAGTTGGGGCTGGGCTCGATCCCGTCCGGGGCGTCAGCGGCCAATCGGAAGCGGCGATAGTAGGGGGTGAATATCAGGATGGCGGGGAAGCCGGCATCGGGCCGGACACCGGCAGGCAGGTGCAGGTCGATGGCCAGGCGGACGCCATCGCGCATCGTCAGGTAATGCGAGATTGGAGTTTGAGATACCGAATGGTTCGCCACGCGGCCGTCGAGATAGGTCTGTGGGTCAGTGATCCAGGCATCGGAGCCAATGGGGCTGTCGGTCACACGTCTGCCCTCCTGTGGCGGCACTCCCGCGGGCGGATCGTGTATCGGAGCATCCTGCGCATGCGCAGTCAATGCGTTGGCGACCAATTTGGATGGGGTGATCTCATCGCAATAAAAAAGGCGCAGAGCCGTACCTGGCCCTGCGCTCATTTGATCGACTGTCGTCCAGAGCATCCGCCGACGCTTGATCGAAGCAGTCTCTTTGAGAAATCGTCCGGCAGTCGCGATCAACTTTCGTCGCCTCGACTGCCGGATTGGCGGTGCGTCAGTCTCTGCCGTTGTTACGGCCACGACCGCTCTGGTCGTTCTCGGCGCCGTTGTTCTCCAGGGATCCGCCCGGTGCATCCTGATCACCGTTGCCAAACCCGTTATTGCCGCCGCCGTTGCCGCCGCCGTTGCCGCCGCCGTTGCCGCCGCCGTTGCCGCCGCTGCCGCCGCTGCCACCGCTGCCGCCGCTACCACCGCTGCCGCCGCTGCCACCGCTGCCGCCGCTACCACCGCTACCACCGCTGCCGCCGCTGCCGCCGCTGCTGCCGCTACCGCCGCCTTCGTTACCACGATCGCCGGGGCCAGCCTCGGAGGGACCCGACACCGATCCAGTCGGTCTTGCCACCAGGCAGGCGATATCCCACGCCAAGCATTCATCTTGGACCGTCGAGAAGACGGGGCCGACAGTTGTATTCCTGTCGAGCGAACCAAATCCCTCGTCACCGCTGGGAGCCCCAGTTGCAGGGAATCCTGGAAGCAAGGTCATCAGGCCCACCGCGCTGCATAGCAGAAAAGCTTTTAGTGGCCGATTGAAGTCACGCAGCTCTCGGCGCTCGCCCGCACCATTCGAGTTTACAGCACAAAACTTCGCTATCTTCGTATTCATGTTACCCACCTACACAAATCGCTCCAGAGCTATGGCTGATTTTGGGTGACGGCACCTGATCAGGCGGCGCTGGTTTCGGCGGCATCGGTCACCTCGACGCCATTGGTGAACTTGATCCCTTCGATGACTTTCGGCAACTGGTTTCTACCGTTGAGGCGGCGCCATG
>DATLAW010000082.1:0-7837 GCA_035527255.1 Thermohalobaculum sp.
CAATCCGCCGACGGCTGGCTTCAGCTTCGGGACGTCCGACCTGACGGCGGATTTCATAGACGGCTCCGGTGACACGGATGGCACGATCGCCTCGCGGTCCTGGAACTTTGGCGACGGGAACACGTCGTCAGCAACCAGCCCATCCCACAGCTATGCGGCGGCTGGCACCTACAACGTGACCCTGACGGTGACCGACGATGATGGTGACAGCGACAGCGACACCCAGGTGGTGACGGTGACGGTGCCAGTTGTCGTCGTGCATATCGCCGATCTGGATGGCTCAGGTGCTCCGGGGTCGAGCAGAAATCGCTGGGACGCGACGGTCATCGTACGGGTCGCGGACACGAACGGGACATCGATTCCGAATGCGTCGGTCAACGGCGACTGGAGTAACGGCGCATCCGGTGGCGGCAGTTGCATCACCAACACGGGCGGGCAATGCACGATTACCAAGACCAGAATCAAGACCGGAACCACGAGTGTCAGGTTCACAGTCTCATCGGTCAGCGGTAACAATATGGACTATCAGGCCGGTGCAAATAGCGACCCTGACGGGGATAGCAACGGCACCGTGATCAACGTGATATGGCCCTGAATAGGCAAGCTGTTCTGCAACCGGACGACGGGCGCATGTTGACGCTCACGTAAAACCGCGGCGTGCCGGAGCAACCCCCGGCGCGCCTCAGGCCAGCACCACCGTCCCCATGACCTCCGGCGACTCGACCCGCACCGGTGCGATCAGCCCGGCGAACTCGTCGGCAGACTGCGCCAGCAGCGGGAAGGTGCGGTAATGGCTCGGCAGGACTGCCTTGAAGTTGAAGAACTTCTTCACCGCATAGGCGGCCCGCCGCGCGTCCATGGTGAAATGGCCGCCAATCGGCAGGATGGCATAATCCGGCGCGTGCAGCTCGGCGAACACCCCCATATCCGCCATCACATCGGTGTCGCCCGCCACATAAAGGGTTCGGCCGCCATGGGCGATCATGTAGCCCGACTCGCAGCCTGCATAGATCGGCTGGCCGCCCTCGCCAGCGACTGACGATGAATGGGTCGCGTTGACCATCGTCACGGCGACATTGCCCAATTTCACCGTGCCGCCCTTGTTCATGCCGATGGCGCCCGCCAGCCCGTCGCGGGCGGCGACCCAGGTCACCCAATCGTAGATACCGACCACCGGCGCCCCGGTCTCCTTGGAGATCCCCGGCGCCTCCGCCGCGTGGTCGCCGTGACCATGGGTCACAAAAATATGCGTCGCCCCCTTGATCGCTGCCGCACGGTTTGCCGCATCGAACATCGGATTGCCGTCCAGCCAGGGGTCGAGCAACAGCACCTGATTGCCGACATCGATGCGGAACGAGGCGTGGCCGAACCAGGTGATCTTCATGGGTGGTCTCCATTGGTTTTGTTGATCTGGCACCACAATGCGCAGATTTGCACAGGGGGCAAGGCTGGCGATGGCCACGGGGCTAGGCCGTCACCCGGCACCCTGATCGACCAAGCCCAACCGGGGCACGCAAACGCCGCGCTCGATGATCGCCGAGTGATTGATGTGGATCTTGCCGATGATATCGAATTTCGCGCCAAGGCGGGTCACGGCCGCACGAATCCTCTCTGGTGCGTCAGTCGCCGCCGCCCACGGCGTGTCGTCTGCCGTGGCAACCGGACAGGCGGGCCATCCGGCCACATATTGCGCAATCAAGATCGGCAAGAATGCTCCCTGGCGTGCCATGAAATCCTCGCCACACGGTATTTGAAAACCGATATTCAACGAAATGACTATTTGCGCTCTGCCTGACGGCACCGCCACCCTTGCCCCCCGCCCACTGCCCCGCTAAACCTCCGCCGAACTGGCGACACCTTTCCGCGAGGCCCCATGTCCATCGACACCGACACCGTCCGCAAGGTCGCCCACCTGGCGCGCATCGCCGTCCGCGAGGATGAACTGGCGCCGCTGGCAGCCGAGCTCAATGCCATCCTCGGCTGGGTCGAACAGCTCAGCGAGGTCGATGTGACTGGCGTAGAGCCGATGACCTCGGTCACCCCGATGGCCTTGAAGCGCCGCGCCGACGTCGTGACCGACGGCAACCGCCAAGCCGACATTCTCGCCAACGCGCCGGACGCCCGCGAGGGCTTCTTCACCGTCCCCAAAGTGGTGGAGTGAGGCCCATGACCAGCCTCTCGACCCTGACCATCGCCGATGCCCGCGACATGCTGCGCGCCGGCGAGACCACTTCGCGCCGGATCACCGAGGATTGCCTGGGCGCCATCGCTGAGGCCGGTGCGTTGAACGCCTTCGTCACCGTCACCGCCGACAAGGCGCTGGCGATGGCCGAGGCAGCAGACCAGCGCCGCGCCAATGGCGACGACGCCGACCTGCTCGGCATCCCGCTCGGCATCAAGGATGTCTATTGCACGGCGGGGGTCCGCAGTCAGGCAGCATCGCACATCCTCGACGGCTTCACGCCGCCCTACGAGAGTACGGTGACCGCCCGGTTGTGGGACGCCGGTGCGGTGATGCTGGGCAAGCTGAACATGGACGAGTTCGCCATGGGCAGCTCGACCGAAAGCTCGACCTACGGGCCCTGCATATCCCCCTGGCGGCGCAGCGGCGACACTGCGTCGATCACCCCCGGCGGCTCGTCGGGCGGCTCGGCGGCGGCGGTTGCGGCGGATCTCTGCCTCGGCGCTACCGGCACCGACACCGGCGGCTCGATCCGCCAGCCGGCTGCCTTCACCGGCACCGTCGGCATCAAGCCGACCTATGGCCGTTGCTCGCGCTGGGGCATCATCGCCTATGCCTCGTCGCTCGATCAGGCCGGCCCCTTTGCGAAGACCGTGCGCGACGCCGCGATTCTGCTGGGTGCGATGGCTGGGCACGACCCGAAGGACTCGACCTCCGCCGATCTCGCTGTTCCAGATTTTGAGGCGGCGCTGAAAGGCGACCTGCGCGGCAAGCGCATCGGCCTGCCCAAGGAATACCGCGAAGGATTGGGGGCCGAGATCGACGCGCTCTGGGCCAATGGCGCCGCAATGCTGCGCGATGCCGGGGCCGAGGTGGTGGACATCTCGCTGCCCCACACCAAATACGCGCTGCCCGCCTACTACATCATCGCGCCGGCCGAGGCGTCGTCGAACCTCGCGCGCTATGACGGGGTGCGCTACGGCCACCGGGCCGCGCTCGGTCAGGGCGGCGGCATCACCGATCTTTATGAGAAAACCCGCGCCGAGGGTTTCGGACCAGAGGTGCGCCGCCGGGTGATGATCGGCGCCTATGTGCTCAGCGCCGGTTACTATGATGCCTACTACCTGCAGGCGCAGAAGGTGCGCAGCCTGATCAAGCGCGATTTCGACGAAGCCTTCGCCTCAGTCGATGCCATCCTGGCCCCGGCTACCCCGTCACCCGCCTTCGGGCTGGGCGAGATGCAGGGCGACCCGGTGGCGATGTATTTGCAGGACGTCTTCACCATCACTGTAAACCTTGCCGGGCTGCCCGGCATTTCGGTGCCACTGGGCGTCAGCGCTTCCGGCCTGCCGCTCGGGCTTCAGCTGATTGGCCAGCCTTGGGGCGAGGCAGGCGTGTTTGATGCAGCCCTGGCTCTCGAGCAGAGGGCGGATTTCACCGCCTGCCCCGAACGCTGGTGGTAGGCGAACACCCATTCGAGATGCGCGTCCGGAAAACAAATTCAGAAGTGCTCATAAGTGGTTAGCGCGTAAGCACGACAGCGGCGCCGACCACGACGGCAGTGAACAACGCTGTTTCCTTGCGGAGCCCGATAAAAATACCGAGCAATGCAGGGATCGCAAGTGCGACCAACGCCAAGTCGATCATTTCCAGGCCAAACACCGGGGCCGAGCCCGGAACCATTTCGAATTTCATTCTACACTCCACCAGATATCGATGCGATTGCACCCGCTGCAGAAACTCTGCACCTGATCTGGTGACGCCATTTGTTTACCGTAATCTTAGCGCGACACGCCCAATATGTCGATTTTTGCAACCGACACGTGCATGTATGCCCGGCGCGGGCCTTACGAGGCCGCGCGTGACATTCGGGTCAGGGTGTTCAGGTGGTCATGCCGACGATGGTGAAAAACGCCGCCGCCCCAAACGAAAACACCATTGCCTGGCTGCGGAACCCCAGCGCAAACATCACAAGCGCCGGCAGCACCACCACATACAAGTAGGGTTCGTTGACATCAAAGATTGACTCGACCCAGAATGTATTCGGGTTTTTCAAGTCCATGTCTAAGTGTTCCTCGGGTTTTCTCAGAGCTATCGTATAGTCAGTCCGGACGAAACTGTAGCATTCTCATAGTTGTAACCTGCTATGGTACCGATTCTCAACTACAAATGTGCAAATGCAGCGTCAGGCGCAATTCGAATGCAATTAAAATGACCAACTTTTCGAGAATTTCTACTTATGCGGGTGCGCCAAACATTTGAGCGAGAAACAACCCAAGGGTGAACAGCGCCAGTAATGGGCCGGCCACCCGATATCCGGTGCGGTAAAGTATCACTGCCAGAACCGGCAACAATAACAGCGTGACAAAGCCGCTGGTGAGCAGCTCATACGTGCCCTCGACCACGATGGTCAGGCTCTTTTCACCGGGGAAAAGCGACTCGTCAGCATGTTCGGCGCCTGGCGCCCGGCGAAACTTGGTTTCCGCGGCTATAAGTAACAGAAGGATAGATTTCATCACATTGCACCTCCACGGTAGCGTGACACTACTCAACCTTAAGTAGAAGGTAACAGATTCGCCCTATGATATCAATTTAGTTTATTTTTTCCCGTTAAGGTTGTTTTAACCGTGTTTAGGTTGCCTTTGCGCGGCTCGTTGAGATCGAAACAGTCATCGACGATGCGCCGCACTGCCGCTATGCGGTGTGCGTGACTGAGCCATCGGGCGACATCTTATATTCTACAACGGGCGCAGGCCGAATTCAGCGCTTGGCAGGAAGACGCCTGATCAAGCATACTTATGGCTGTGCCAGCCAATCCCGGAGGCAACGTCGCCGCCGCAAACATCCACCGAGCCGCCGATCAAACGAACCGAGCTGCACCTGCGGACCCGCGCGCCGTAAATGGAGGGAACATGATGACTGAACGAGAGCTAATCGAACACCCCAAGCGCGACCGCGTCATGGATCCGGCACGCACGGCAATCCTGGTGGTCGATGCGCAAATGTCGGAATTTGCACCAGACAAACCTTACTATGTCGGCGAGGTCAAAAACCGGGCACTGCCAGCGATTAAGCAGCTTATCGATTATGCGCGCGGGCGCAACACCGACGTCATCTATACGATGATCGAAAGCTTGACTAAAAATGGCCGCGACAGAAGCCTCGACCACAAATTATCCGGCATCCATGTTCCAAAGGGCTCGCCGATGGCCAGGATGTTGCCGGGCATCGAGCCAGATGACGATGACATTGTACTGCCAAAGACCTCGTCCGGCGTTTTCAACTCGACCAACCTCACTTATGTTCTGCGCAACCTGGGCGTTGAAAATGTGGTTGTTGTCGGTTTTCTGACGGATCAATGCGTTGACATGGCAGTCCGCGATGGGGCCGATCTGGGCTTTTACATGGTCTGCGCATCGGACGCCTGCGCAACCTATTCGCAGGCCCGCCACGACGGCGCGCTGGTGGCATTCGGCGGATATTGCCGGGTCCAGACTGTCGACGAGGTGATAGCAGCCTTCGCAGCCAAATAGTAATCCGGGGTTACTCGAACACCATCCGCGGAAAATAAAGCGAGACGACCCAGTTGGGCACGTCGACAATCTCGCTGATACGCAGGTCCGCGGCGACCGAGCACAGCATGTAGGCATCGACGGGCGCGATCCCGTGGCGCCGTGACAGCAGGTCGACCATGCCTGAGACCGCGTCGCGGGCGCCCTGCATCAGGTCGGGACCGATCCCGGTCGTGACATCGTAACCCGCCTGATCGGCATGGCGGGTAACCGGGCCACTGGTCCGGAAGCGCGGGAAGGCGAGCCCCTCGCCCTTGACCAGATCGAAGCGCAACGTCACCGACATCGGGCTTTCGATGGCCGTGCCGCAGACCTCGCCATCACCCTGGGCTGCATGGGTATCGCCGACCGAAAACAAGGCGCCTGCGACCTCGACCGGCAGATAAAGCTCGGTCCCGGCGGACAAGTCGCGGATGTCCAGGTTGCCGCCGACCCGGCGGGGCGGGACGATGCTGTGCAACCCAGGCTCGGCAGGTGCGACGCCGATGGTGCCGGTAAACGGCTTTAACGGGATCCGTGCCATGTTGCTCCACATCGCCGGCGCCAGGGTATCGGGGTTGTATTTCCAGTTGATCAGCGCGGGGTTCTCGAACTGATCCGCCAGCAGGCCAAATCCGGGAATGCACGCGGTCCAGCCCCAGCCCGAAGGCCGGAAGCTCTCGATGGTGACCTTCAGGCTGTCACCAGGCTCAGCGCCGTCAATCAGCACCGGGCCAGTCACTGGATTGACCCGGCCAAAATCCATTGCGGTTACGTCGGCCACGGACGACGCCGGACCGATCTGCCCGCCGGAGGCTTCGCTGATCTCGAACTCCACCGTCTCGCCGGGGGCAACCGAATGAACCGGAGCAATCGAATTGTCCCAGCCGAGGTGATGATGATGGCCATGAATGGTGTGTCCAGTAGACATTGAGCCTCCTCCCGTCAGATATGTGGCGCCACACGCGCGAGCGCCTGGGCAAGAATACGCGCCATCGTTCGCTGCCCCGCCGCATGCGCAATGTGGTCGTTGCGGATTTCGAACAGGGTGTGCCGGATGCCCCGCTTCTCGCCATGAACCGGAATTGTGAAATCGCCATGATCCTCGACAACATAGGGTTCATTATAGGCCAGATTGAGATGGCCGGCCTGATCGGCAAGGGCATCGTAGATCAGCGTCGAAAGGGTTCGATCCCGATTGTACAGCACACCAATATCCCATGGCCTGTTGACCCCTTCGGTCAGCAGCATCGGTGTGAAACTGTGGATCGCGATCAATGCCGTGGGTCTGGCCTCGGTCCGGCGCACATCGAGCAGGTCGCTGACTGCCCGATGGAACGGATCATGGATTTCCGCATGCCGGGCATCACGATCAATCTTTCGGAGGCCGGTATTGCCAGGAATCGTGGTGCCGTCACTAATCTCCAGAATGTGATCTAAAACCCCGGCAGGGCGGTTGCAATCGATCACAAGCCGGGAATACCGTTGCGAGATCAATGGCGCATCCAGCGCTGCAGACAGCAGCCTGGCAACGCCCGCCGCACCAATATCCCATGCAATATGGCGCTCCATCTGGCACGGTGGAATGCCAAGATCGCCCAGCTTGTCCGGAACCGCGCGACCCGCATGTTCACATGTCAGCACAAAGGGTGCGCTTCCACTGGCGTTCAGCACCTCGACCGGGTCCGGATCGTCGGGTCCAAGCAGGCGGGCGGCGTTTGCCATGGCTCAAACCTTCTCGCGCCCGATGCTGACGGCAGGGATCAGGCCATTCGGCCGCCACAGCAGGATCAGGATAACAATCCCCAAGGCGATTGCCTCCTTGAACGGCTGGATATCTTCGGACAGGTAGGCCGTCAGGTAAATCTCGATCAGGCCGAGCACAAATCCGCCAGCCACCGCCCCGGTCAAGCTACCAAGCCCGCCGAGAATAGCGGCGATGAACGCCTTCAACACCGGCACGAACCCCATCAGCGGATCCACCGATGCCCGTTGCGCCACCCAGAGTACGCCCGCCGCACCAGCCAGCGCGCCGGAGATCGCGAACGCCCCGGCAATCACGGCATTGGCGCGCACGCCCATCAGCCGGGCGACCGAGAAATCC
>DATLAW010000083.1:0-35297 GCA_035527255.1 Thermohalobaculum sp.
TCAGCCTGCCGTTCGGCAAGAGCAACCAGATCGGCTTTGTCCAGGGCTTCAAGCTCGGATCGCTTCATCCAAATGGTGAATCACGATCTTGATTCCCACACAACAAAAAACACACTATATGGGACGCTAAACAGGTACCCCGCCGACGGGACGGGCAGGCGCTTCGTCGGCGACCAGACCGGCAAGGTGCTGGTGCTGTACCCCGACGGCACCGCTGCACCCGAGCCCTTCCTCGATCTCGCCCCGCGCATGACCGAGCTCCTGCAGGCCTTCGACGAGCGCGGTCTCTGGTCGCTGGCCTTTCATGCGGATTTCGCGCGCAACGGGCGTTTCTTTGTTACCTACAGCGCCGAGCGCCGCGAGACCTCGCCCTATTCGGGCGAGACGGCCTACACGTGGCGGCTCTCGGAGTTCCGCGTGACTTCCGAGACCCCGGACGGCGTCGACCTGGATACCGAGCGCGTCCTCATCGAAATCGACTGGATCAACCGCAAGCATAACGGGGGCGGGCTGGCCTTCGGTCCGGACGGCTTACTCTATGTCGGCGTCGGTGACGGGGGTGGGGTGCACGGTATTCCGGATGTCTACGTGGCGCCTGAAACAAACGACGAGGAATTCCGCCACGCGGCCGAGATCAAGGAGGATCCCTACCGCCTGCCGCCCGAATTCTACCACTACGATAGTTGGGCGCAGGAGCTGACGCGTCTGCATGGCAAGATCCTGCGCCTCGACGTCGACGGGGCGGCCCCGTATGCGATCCCGCCCACCAATCCGTTCGCCGGCAGTACCGGCTACCGACCCGAGATCTGGGCCTGGGGATTTCGTAACCCGTTCCGGCTGGCCGTCGACCGGGCGGGCGCGGGGGATCTTTTCGTGAACGGCGTGGCCGAGGCGCTCTGGGAGACGATCTACATGGTCGACCGGCCAGGGAACTACGGCTGGGCCGTGCGCGAGGGCACGCACTGCTTTGACCGCACCCACGCGTTTGATCCGCCAACGGCGTGCGCGCGCCGAGACGCGCTTGGCGAGATCCTGCGCGACCCGGTGGTCGAATACCCGAACTGGTCCGTCATGCGCGCCTGGTCAAAGGTCAAGGCCGAGCGACTCGGCACGGCCAATGTCGGCGGTTTCGTCTACAGGGGAACGGCGTTCCCCGAGTTCGCGGGCAAGCTGGTTTTCGGCGATTTCAGCACCCGGATCGAAGCGCCATCCGGTCAGATCTTCGTGGCTACGCCGCCCGCCGAATGGCGCGGCCCATGGCCGTTCCAGCGCCTGATCGAGATAGATCAGCGGGTCCATTCCCTCGGCGAAGACGCAGCAGGCGAACTCTATGTCCTGACCACGGCCCAGGGCATTCCGGTCGGTAAGAGTGGCAAGGTATGGAAGATCGTCCGCAAAAGCGACTAGCAATATACACAAACTGCTCGTCAGGATCCGGTGCTTGTGTCATTGCGCATATGCTGGAACCAACGTTTTTCCGTACCGAAAAGCTGTGCGTGGAAATCGAGATAGCCGACCCCGTTCAAATCGGGCGCACCCGCCTGATGGATGGCGGCTGGAATGTCCATGCGTCGATGGAAATCGATGTGCCCGGGTTTTTTGCCGTGCTACTCGACCGTTCGTCCCGCACCTCATTTGATTTGGCCCGCTAGATCTCAATAAGGCGCCGTCAACTTACCGACATAGCCGCGCAATGCACTCGGACGGTAAAACTGGGCGCGGCTTTAGCGCAACCCGTCTTCGCCCTTGATATCCTTGGCGACCAGGCCGCCGACGCGGTTGTGAATTCGCGGGCCACGGCTCATTGCCAGGGCGAACAGGATTTCGTCGGCGCGCGGGCCGTCGGGCACACCAACTTCCATTGAATCGAAGTGGCTGCGGACATAGGCGGCGTTGATATGGCCAAGCGGGATGTCGATGCGCGTGCCAGGGCCGCCAGATTTCATTGACGAAGGCACAATGGCGCGCGCTTCACCCAGTCGCTCACGCATGGCGTAGCCACCGGGGACGTGCCAGAGGGCGGTATGCTCAAGCTCGCCGTCTTCCCCAACCAGGCCCGCTTTGCCATATCCGTCAATGCCTTCGATGCCGCCAATGGCATCGATCAATCTGCCGACCATATGAAAGCCGAGCGGTTTGAGGTCGTCCATCGCGCTTTCAAGATCGGGCTCGTACCTTCCGGCGAATGGATTTTTCACCAAGGCAATGATGGCTGCGCGCCGCCGGGGAGTTGCGGGGGCTGGACCATTTTCATGCAGAATGTCTTCCAGGAAGATCATGGTTTTGCGCAGCTTGAATTCAGGCATGGGCGAGGCTTCCTTGTTGGATGGTTTTTGTGATCCCGGCGCCAATCAGGCGTGTTTGTCCGTTCAGCTCAACGGCGACACCACCGATCAGACCTCGGTTCAAAAGATCGAGGGCGAAGGTTGCGCCACGGTCCAGGGCGTGGTTGACCTCGGCCGTCGTAAGGTCCCCGACGCGCGTTGTCACCAACCGGTCCCCCAGATCGCTGTCGGCAAACAATTCGGATGCCGGGACGCGGGTTATCGAGGGGTGTCCGGGTAGGTCCACGGCGTTGGCAATGAGTGTCGCGGCAACATCAGCGATGGCGGCATCGCGGGCAACCACGGTTACTGAATCTGCAATGCCAAGGGAGTGACTGCGTCCGCGCCAGCCAGAGGTGGCGATGCCGCGATAGAGATCACTGGCATCGATTGTGATCCGGCCGGCAGTTGCGGCGGCAATGGCCGCATCGATTTTTTGACCGGGGCCCAGATGGAAAGCGACGTCGCCGCCGTTGTTCACATAGGCTTTGTCTACCTTTGTTTCGCGGATCATGGCCGCCAGAATTTCATCGGCGACGGCACCAGCAACCGCCGCCATCGGGGTCGAGAATGTCGGCAGAAACATCCGCGCTGCCCGTTGCATCCGTGCTGCGATGGCGCCTTTGAACTGGGTTTCAGGTGTCGTCGCGCTGCGCAACATTTCCAGCTCGGCGGTCAGCTCGATCAGCACGGTGTCGAAGCGTGCAATCGCTTGGGCCAGGGCGTCGCTGCGGCCGGGACCGTGGACGTCGATGATCAGGTCGATCGGTCCGTGGTGCAGATGCAGGCGGCGACCATCTGGCAGCATCTTCCCCGTCGCGCGCTGCATATCAGTTGCCTCCACGCGGCGAGGGAATGCTGCGGATATCAAAGCTGTATTCTCCGCCATGCCGGGCAATGTCGCGCAAGGATCGTACCTGGTCGTCGTGGCCGCCCAGATTGCGATAGTCCTGTCGCGGAATCGTGAATTCGATCGGTGCAACGATCGCCGGGGTTGGAACATAGCCAAAGGAATTTTCGGGCGTTTTGGTCACATCGACCATGATGGTGATACCGCCCCCGGGCCAAACATAAACCGGGGCGCCGCCGCAGGTGACGTTGGTTCTGAGGCTTTGGACCGAGCGGGTCAGTTTAACCGGATTGGATGTGACGCCGGACCGAAGCGACCCGCCGGCGCCACCCACGAACAACACCGAGCATAAGGACGGTTCGCAATTCTCCTCGATCAGACTGACGCTCGCTTCGAGAGCCGTTGGCAGGGCGTGCTGTCGCGGCTCGAGGTTTTCATCCAGCACATAATAGGCAAACTGCTCGCCGGTGGTCGAGACCATCAGCATTGTCAGGCCAGCGCGGGCGCCCTTTTTTGGGTTCCACGGGCCGAGGATTTTGAGCGGGTCCTCGATGTCGGTGCCGCCCCAGCCGAGGCCCGGCTCGGCGACCCGGAAATAACGACCCGGTGTCGAGCGGCGCCCGATGATCCTGATGCCGGTTTCGGGCCAGCCGAGCACCTTGCCAGCCTGATGTTCGGAGACGACACCAGTGATGTGATCGTCAACGACGACAACCTCGTCGACCAGATTTCGCCATTGCGACGCGAACATGCCGATCGTCGCCGATCCGCATCCAACGCGCATGCGCGTCTCGAGCTTGCCATCGACAATCGGGGCCTTGCCAGCCTGCACCATAACCGTAGCACCGTTATCGATGGTCACTTCGACGGCACGCTTGTTGCAGAGGTTCATCAACGCATCGCAGGTCACCCGGCCCTCGGATTTTGAGCCGCCGGTCAGGTGGTCGACCCCGCCCAGAGACAGCATCTGCGAGCCATATTCGCTGGTCATGACATGGCCAATCTCTTCACCCTGAGCCCGTACAATCGAGCCTTCAGCGCCGAGGTGCCGGTCGGTGTCTATTTTGACCTTCACGCCGCAATAGGAGAATATGGCTTCAGTAACCACGGTGACAAAATCGACGCCATCGATTTCGCGACTGACGATAAACGGCGCCGGTTTGTAGTCCGGATATGTGGTGCCCGAGCCGATTGCGGTCACGAAAACGTCGTTGTCGTTGATCGGGGCGCCATCCCATTCCGCTTTCAAAAAAGGAACCAGGTCGCCGCCATGCTCGATGCGCCGGTCGAGAATGGTCAGGGGATCGCAGCGCAGAATCTGGCCGTTGATGTTCGCATAGCGGTCGCAGGCGCCGGTCTTGCCGTCGGCGATATAACACAGCACAGGGCAGGCGCCGCAGCGCAGTTTTTCCGGTGCTGGCTGGGGCTTCCCTGTCATCGCGCGGCCTTGGCGGTGTGTATTGCTGCGAGAAGTCGGTGGGGCAGGGCCGGGACTTTTGTTACCCGGGCACCGCATGCGTGCCGGATGCCATTGTAGATTGCTGGGGCGGTTGGAATAAGGACGTGCTCGCCCAGCCCCTTGGCCCCCATTGGCCCCTCGAGATCCGGCTTTTCGATCAAGATCGATTGAATGTGCGGCATGTCGCCGATCGAAGGTATCAGGTAGTCGTGCAGATTTTCGGTCCGGCCGGGAATAAACTCCTCCATCAATGCCATGCCCAGGCCCTGGGCAACCCCACCCTCGATCTGGCCCTCGGCCAACAGCGGATTTATCACCCGGCCAAGGTCGTGGGCTGTCGTGATGTTGCGGACCCGAACGGTGCCAAGCCCGGTATCAACTTCAATCTCGGCCATCTGTGCGCCATAGCCGTAGATTGCATAGGGGACACCCTGGCCATTCTGATCCAGCGGCCTGGTTGGCGGATCATAGGTTTCCTCGGCCATCAGCACATAGCCATTGGCGTTTTCCGGCAGTGTCGCGAGGCGAATTTCGCTGGATGCAGCGCCGTCGGCGATGCGCAGGTTGGTGCCCGACAACGTAATCCGCGCTTCCGAGCCCATGTTGCTCATGCGCAATATTTCGCGCCGAAGCGCCCGACCAGCACGGTCGGCGGCGTTCCCGGTGACAACGGTCTGACGCGAGGCCGAGGTCTTGCCGCAATCAGGCGACAGGCCGGTGTCGCCGCCAATGAGTTGAAACTGGTCCAATGGGAGGCCAAGCGCGTCGGCACAGATTTGGGTGATGACCGTGTTCGCCCCCTGACCAATATCCTCGGCCGCCTGGTGGAGAACCAGATCGCCGTGCCTGGTGATGCCGAGGCGGATGGTCGAGGGGTTTGAAAGCGAGGTGTTGCCGCATCCATACCAGCAGGAAGCGACGCCGACACCGCGTTTGAGGGCCGTCGAGGTGACGTTGAACGCCGCGGTCGTTTTGAGGGCGGCCTGCCAATGCGGCACCAGCGCGTCCAGGCAATCAAGGATGCCAACGCCGTGCATCACCTGACCGCAGACAGACCGGTCGCCGTCCCGCAAGGCGTTCTGGCGGCGAAACTCCAGCCGGTCGACCCCGCAGGCGTCAGCCAATTCGTCGTAAATCGTCTCCTGCAGGATGGCAACCTGAGGGACGCCAAATCCGCGGAATGCGCCGGAGACCGGACCGTTGGTGTGAATGGCCGCGGCGGTCGCCCGGTAGTTCGGTGTGCGGTAAGGGCCCGAGCCGTGAACCGGCACTCTGACTGCAACCGTTGGGCCCCAACTTGCATAGGCGCCGGTGTTGAATTTGCCGTCGAAGATCATGCCGGTGATGTTGCCGGCAGCATCGGCACCAATGCGGGCGACCATGTTGGCCGGGTGGCGTTTGGTGGTCGAGGCCATCGATTCCTGTCGCGAATAGACCATGCGGCAGGGGCGGCCGGTCTTCAGGGTTACCAATCCGATCAGTGGTTGCAGTGAAATATCCAGTTTGGCGCCAAACCCGCCACCGGCAGCGGCAGGAATGATGCGAACTTTCCCAGGGTCGAGGCCGAGAATTTTAGCCGTGTCGTCGCGGTCCATATAGGGAGCCTGTGTGCAGGCCTGAATGACCAGCGTATCGCCATCCAGCCAGGCACTGCCAGCCTCGGGTTCGATGTAGGCGTGTTCGACATAGCTGGTCTCGATGCTTCGCTCGATGACATGGGCTGATTTGTTCAGGGCGTCGCTGGCGTCGCCGGTGGTCACGAACCCCTCGACCAGCGTATTGCCGGGGCGATCCGCATGGATCAACGGCGCATCGATCTCGGCGGCCGCGTCGCTGGTCAGGCTTTCCGGCCCAGGTACCCAGGTCACCGGGAAGTCCTGAAGGTCCACGTCGGTCACAACATCCGCGCTGCCGGCAATGATTGCGACGGCCTCGCCTTGAAACCGGGCGTGGCCTTCGGCGAGGGCAGGCTGGTCGGCGAATTTGGGGATGACGCCGAAGGCGTTGATGCCAGGAATGTCGCTCGCCGTGAAAACAGCCTCGATGCCGGGATTTGCCGTGCGCCAGGCCTGAATATCACCGAATTGGAAGGTGGCGCGGTGGTGTGGCGAGCGAATTGCCCGGACGACAAGCGCATTTTCCGGCCAATAGTCGGCGCCAAATACCTCGGTGCCGCGGACTTTCGCCATGCCGTCGAGGCGTGGAACGCGGGCACCGACGGCTTTGCCGGATGGCGGCATGGATGCGGGCTGGGCCTGGCTCAGATCACAGACCGCATCGATGATTTTCTGGTACCCGGTGCAGCGGCACAACACGCCCCCCAATGCGTCCTCGACCTGGAGCCGGGTCGGGTGGGATACCCGGCTGAGCAAGGCCGTTGCCGCCATCAACATGCCGGGCGTGCAGATGCCGCATTGCGCAGCGCCGTGGCGCAGAAACGATGCCTGTAGCGGCGAGATCTGAGGTGTTGATAGCGCTTCGATGGTTTGAACCGCGCGCCCCGATGCCTGGGCCGCCGGGGTCAGGCAAGCGCAGACAGGCTCCCCGTCGATCAGCACGGTACAGGCGCCGCAATCGCCAGCATCGCATCCCACTTTGGTGCCGCGCAGGCCAAGCTCTTCGCGCAAGACATCGCTCAGGCGTCTGCCGGGGGAAGACGATATGGAAACGGTGGTTCCGTTTACGGTGATCTCCATGGCTGAGGATCGGTCGATACCGATGGTATCCGGGCTCATGCTGCGCGTTCCTGCGGGGCGCCGGCAAGATCGGTGATGGAACGGCGAACAAGTTCGGTGGCGACGGACAGGCGATACGCGGCGTCTCCCCGTACATCGGTGATTGGCGACAGGCTGACCCTGACCATGTCATCGGTCATGAGGGTCCCGATCGGCGTTTTGAGGCGGTGATTGGTCAAAGCCGCCTCGACTAGGGGCAGGCGGGTCGGGACGGCGCTGCACGAGCCAACGGCGACCGAGATTTGCAAGATTAGGCCGTTCTGCTCGACCAGCCTGACCGCAACCATCGCAATCGAGATCACCAGGTATTTGCGGGCGCCGAGTTTCACAAAAATGGATCGGCCCTGCGCCCCGGATTTTGGAACCAGGATCGCGGTCATGATCTCGCCGTGTGCGAGCGCTGTTCTGCGTGGGCCGAGCAGGAAGGTTGCGATCGGCAAAACCCGCGATCCGCTGAGCGATAACAGTTCGACCGAGGCATCCAGTGTCAGCCATACCGGCGAGCCATCTGCCGCCGGCGAGGCGTTGCAAAGGTTGCCAGCCAGTGTGCCCGAGTTCTGGATCTGCACCGAGCCAACCTCACGGGCGGCACTTTTCAGGCCATCGAAGGCGGCGGGTAAGTCGGCCCGAATAACATCGGTCCAGGTGGTTGTGGCGCCAAAGCGCCAGTGATCCGAAAATTCCGTGATACCGCGCAATTCGCGAATTGCCGTGACATCAAGCAACGGTCCGCGGATAGTTTGGGCAGTTGTAGCGGGAAAAATGTCGGTGCAGCCGGCAATAATGCGCCGATCAGCGGCTGAGTGATCTTCGCTGAGCCATTGCAACGCATCGGACAGATCCGTTGGGCGGAAATACGTCACAGCCGTTTGCCTCCATCCTTATTCCGCGCATGAAAGTCGTTCGTATACAAATGGATATTGTGCATCGGCGCAAATAGTGTCAACATGAAACAGACCTCGGGTTCTCGCCGCTGAATGCAAATCGTTAGTATGACATTATCAAAACCGAGAAACGCGCAAACACCAAGAAACGCGCCGGAGACCACTCCCGCCTACACCCTCGACACTCAGGTTGGCTATTTGCTCCGGCGAGCAACGCAGCGTCACCTGACCATTTTTGCCGAGAACATACCAGACCTGACACCGACGCAGTTTGCGGCCCTTTGCAAGCTGGATGAGTACGGCGCGGCCTCACAAAACGAGCTGGGCCGAAAGACCTCGATGGACGCCACTACGATCAAGGGCGTGGTCGACCGATTGCGCCAGCGCGGACTGGTGTTGAGCACGCCGGACGGGAACGACAAGCGGCGGATCGTTGTCGAGATCACCGCATTGGGGCGTGCGACTTATACCCAGTATATTGCCGCAGCGCTGAAGATTTCCGAGCAAACGCTGGCGCCGTTGTCGAAGGCTGAGCGCGCGATATTTATTGCGCTGCTGGCGAAACTGACCTGAGGCGGGCGTCGGCTAAACCCCGACGTAGCGTTGCAACAGCGTCTGATCATTGCCAAGCGCCGCCGCTGAAACAGTCTCGCGGCTGTTGCCATTCTCGATAAAGGTTACCCGGTCGGCGATCGACAGCACGGCATCGACCCGTTGTTCGACCAGAATGATGGCGACACCGTCGTCTTTCATTCGAACGATGACCTGCCGGATCTGCTCGATCATCGACGGCTGGAGGCCTTCGGTCGGCTCGTCCAGCAGCAGCACTTTCGGCTTTATGCAGAGGGCCCGCGCGGTTGCCAGCATTTGCTGCTCGCCCCCGGAAAGTGTTTCCGCGCGTTGATCCATCCGCTCACGCAGGCGCGGAAATATATCCAGCACATGGTCGCGAAGGGTGGCCCCGCCGCCGCTGACCATCAGGCCGATTTCGATGTTCTCAGCCACCGTAAGTTCGGAAAACAGGCGGCGCCCTTGCGGGACGTATCCGATGCCGTGCCTGGGGATCTGGTGGGCAGGCATATTGCCGATCTCGACGCCGTCCAAGCAGATTGACCCGCTGCGCAGGCGCAGGGCGGCCATTATGGTTTTCATGGTCGTTGATTTGCCAGCGCCATTGCGGCCAAGCAAGCACAAGATCTCGCCGGCCCGGACTGAGAGTGAGACCTTGCGCAGGACCAAAGCGCCACCATAGCCGGACGAGATATCCCTGACCTCCAACATCAGGCTTTTCCCAAATATGCAGCTTGGACCGCCGCACTGGCCCTGATCTCGGCCGGCGCGCCCTCGGCGAGGATCTGCCCGAAATTCAGGACAGTGATGTAATCCGCCGTGGCCATGACGACGTCCATATTGTGCTCGATCAGCAGGATCGTGGTGTTTCCGGTCATTGATCGGATCAGCTGATTGAACTCCCCGATCTCGCCGTCGGTCAGTCCTTGGGTCGGCTCGTCAAGGATCAGCAGTTTGGGACGCTGGGCGACGCCCATGGCAATTTCCAGCAGCCTCTGGTGGCCATAGCTGAGGTCTCCACCCATGCTGCCAGCTCGGTCGGCGAGACCGACATGTCTGAGCGCGTCCGTTACCGCTTCATCGACGGCAGCGTCGCTGAGATCGCCTCGACGCCGCATGGCGAGGGCGACATTCTCATGCAGGCTGAGGCGGCCGAAGATCGAGGTGATCTGGAACGTATAGGCCATTCCCATTGCAATGCGCTGGTGGGCGGGGATCGCGGTCACGTCTTGTCCGTTGAAGATTACGCGGCCCGAGGACGCGGCGATGCGACCACACAACATGCCGACAAAGGTGGTTTTTCCGGCGCCGTTGGGGCCTATCAGCGCGCGCACCTGGCCGGTGGGCAGGTCGAAATCGACTTCGCTGACAGCCCTCAGGCCGCCAAAACTTCGCGACAGGCCTTTTGTGGACAACAGGTTCATGGCAGCCACGGCAGGAATCGGCGCCTGACCTCGCCCATTATGCCTTGGCGCGCAAACAGAGTGAGCAGTACCAGGACGACGCCGGCAACGATCATATAGGCTGCGGTGTACTCGCTCGATTTGTCGATCAGATAGGTCATGAACGCAGTGCCGACGAGCGGTCCCAGCACCGTACCCGCACCACCCAGCAGCACCCATAGCAACGGCAGGATTGAGTATTGCACGGTCGCGAATGTTGCGCCGACATAGCCGAACAGCAAGCCATAACTGGCGCCCGCCAGGCCGGAGATCGTGCCTGAAAGAATGACCGCGCCCAGCTTGTAGCGGAAGATGTCATAGCCGAGCATGCGGGCACGTTCTTCGTTCTCGCGGATCGCGACCAGCACCCGCCCAAAGCGGGATTCAACGAACTTCAGGGTGATTATCAGGGTCGCGGCGAAAAGCAGAAGCGCCACCAGATAGCGGTTTGACGCATCGCTGAGGTCAATCCCCCAGAACACCCGGTCGGGCCGCTGGATGACGAAGCCTTCGTCGCCGCGGGTATATTCTCCGAAATACAATATCGTGTACCAACCCGCTTGGGCGAACATGAGGGTGACGATCATCAGGGCCACGCCTGCGGTTCTCAAGGCCAAGGCTCCGACGATGGCCGAGATAATGAACGCCGACACGACGCCGGCCAAAAAGGCTGCCTCGGCGCCAAAGCCGAGGTGGGCGATGGTCAGCCCGGAGCCATACATCCCGGCCGCAAAGAACAGCGCATGGCCAAGGCTGAGGAGCCCGGTGTAGCCAAAGACCAGATTGAAACCCATGGCATAAACCGACAGCACCATGATGCGGGCCAGATTGCCATGGTGATAGGTGGGCAGCACAAAGTGCAGCAGCAGAAGGGCCAGGATAACGCCGACATGCAGCGCCAATGTCTTCGATCTGGCGCTCATAGATCCCGTTTCCCGAACAGCCCCTGCGGGCGGAAGACCAGGATCAAAGCCACGAACAGGGTGGACAGGATCTTTGCAAGCGTCGGCGAGAAGAACACCGAGATAACCCCGTCGCTGAGACCGATCACAACGGCGGCAAGCACGGTCCCCGCCAGACTGCCAAGGCCGCCGATGATCACAACGATGAATGATAACAGCAGCGGCTCGGCGCCCATCAGATAATGGGCTTGTTGAATTGGCACGATCAGCACCCCGGCCAACGCCGCCAGTGCTGCACCCAAGCCGAAGACCATTGCGTTGACCTTTTCAACCGGCATGCCAAAAGCCTGCGCCATTTCGCGGTCAAGCTGGGTTGCGCGCATGATCAGTCCAAGGCGGGAGCGCGCCATCAGGTTCCACAGGCCGATCAGCACGACAACGGCCGCCACGATCACCGCGAGTTTGTAGGTGGTGGTGCCAAAGCCCCATGGCCAGGTGAGCGCAAACCCGGCGTCGCCGAATTCAAACCACGGCAGCGATATGCGTTGATTGAATGGTGCCTGGACCGGGCGCGCCTCGGGGCCATAGGCGATCAACGTGACCTGCTGGATGACATAGAGCATACCAATTGTGGCCACGATGGTGTTCTTTGGCTCGTATTCGAGGCGTTTGAGAATGAAAATGTCAGCGGCTGCGGCGATCAGTCCAACCATCAGTGGCGCAATGATCAGTGCCGCGACAAATCCGATTGCCGGGTGGCCACCCAAGGTGGATGTGACGCACCAGGCCAATACGGCGCCCAGCATGTAGAACTCGCCATGGGCAACGTTAACCACGCGCATGACGCCGAAGACCAAGCTCAACCCGACCGCCGTCAGGGTAAGAACTGCCGCTTGGACGGCGCCTTCCAGGATTGCCAGAAGCAGGTGGGGGCCGAATTCCATTAACTGCAACGCCCGTCGTAAAACCCCCGGCTTGCAACAAGCCGGGGGTGTGCGTGCATCAGAAGGACTGCGTGGTGTAGTCGACTTCGTCAGGATACAGGGTGTCGGCAATTGGTGCGGTATGGGCCAACAGCAACTTTCCGTTGACGACCTTGGTGATGTATTGCTGGCCAAAGACCTGGTGGGTCTTGCCGTTGAACAGCTTGGGTCCCTGGGGATGCCCCTGTGAAAGCGGCATCTCGGTCATCGCCTCGACGGCCTCGATCAGCTTGGCGCGATCCCCGGGGCCGCTATAGCCGGCAGCTTCCATGCCCGCCTTGATGACGTGCAAGGTCTCCCAGCAGCCAAACATGTGCGAATAGGTGGCAACGTCCTTGGGGTCAGCGACCGACGCGCCGTTTTCATCGACGCCAACGGCGGCGCGGAAGAATTTGTCGTGCTCGGACTGATCGGCCTGGGCATAGCGCGGATTGCCTTCCCAGAAGTATGTTCCATCAAGGAATTCGAGGCCCGGACTGGCGAGATCAACCGCCTCCAGACTATCGATAAAGCCAAATATCTCCGGCCGGGAAGGGCCAAAGAACTCGCCTAATTCCTTGACGAAGGTCAGGACCGCGGGCCCGACCATGACATGATACAGGACCTCGGTTTCGCGCGGGATCTGCGGGAAGTATTTGGTGAAGGAAGACTCGCTTGGCGGGATCGCGATATGCTGGATGACCTCGCCGCCGTGTTCCTTGATGGCGGCTGAGAAATAGTCGCGATGATTGTGACCGAAGGCAAAGTCAGGGAAAATCATTGTGACTTTTTTACCCAGAGTGCTGGCCACAAAGGGTGCCATCGCCTGGACCTGGCTTTTGACATCGGTAATGCCGGGCTGAAGCGTATATCGGTTCAGGGCGCCGCTGGCGACGTGATGGCCCTCGGAGACGACGAAATAGGGCAGCTTCAATTCACCGGCGCGCGGTGACGAGCCGATCACAACGTGACTGAACAGCGTGCCAAAGGCGACGTCACAATTGTGCTGGCTGGCGAATTTCTCGACCACTTCGGCGCCGCGTTTCGGGTCTGTGCCATCATCCTCGGCGACGATTTCCACCATGCGGCCATTGATGCCGCCGGTATCGTTGATCAGTTTCGCCGCCGCAGTGGTCGTGCGGTCATACCAACGGCCATAGGCGGCCCCGATACCGGTGCCGTGAACCTGGAAGCCGATTTTGATCGGCGCCGAGGTTTGGGCCTGCGAATAACGCACAAAACCAGGCATCGCGGCCGCGCCCGCCACAACGGCGGAACTGGCGGCCAGTTTGGTCAAGACACTGCGCCGCGTCTCGGGCTTGGGTGTTTTGTATGTCATCTGCAGATTCCCTCCATGCGATCAGGCTGATGCCTTTGGTTCTTGGTGGAGGCCAAGTTTCTGTGCATGCAAATAAATTGTCCAGCGGTTTTAACGGGGCGCTTATCCGCCGCGCGGAGTGGACAACAGCCACAGGCCAAACAGCGTATAGGCGATCATGAACATCGCCAGCGGGGTTTGGCTGATGATCGCCTTTTTATTGCTGCCCAGCATTTTCAGGGCGGTACCATGGGCAACAAGGATCGCCAACATATGACCAATGACAACGGCCCCCGCCTGGGCAAGCCAGATGACCCGGACCGTTTGCGCCGTGTTTAGAAAACCCGTTGTGACATAGTATCGGCCGAGCCCCAGATAGTCGGCGCCGGTGGCCCAGGGGTCGCTTGCAGCGGCCAGAGCATACTGTGCGTTAACCATGAAAGTGGTGAGGTAATGGGCAAAATGATAGGCCAGCGCAATTGGGGCGACGGACAGGGCCAATCGACCGAAGCCCTCGGCAAATCTGGGGGCCTCGCCGATCAGGGCGAGGCCAAGATAGACGCAGACCGAGTACGACAGAATAAAAAGCCCATTACTGATGATCGCACCGCTGACGGTCTGCCAGAATACCGCCGAGCGACCAGGATATTCGAGCGGATTGACGTCGATCTTGCCGAGCCACCAGAAGGTTTCGTTCAGCCCATCAAAACTGCTCGTGCCAAGCGCCATGAGAACCAGAAAACTGGCACTGATGGCGCGGGCCGGCGCATCGGGAATCTGCCAGCCCGGCACACCAACCCGCAATCGGCCCGAGGCCCGGCCAATGAACGACAGCATGGCAAACTGGCGAAACAGGATGGTGAAGCACTCGCAGCGCCCAAGCCATGCCTCGGCTCCGAAAAGCGCCATGCCGGCGAATGTGTAAAGCCAATATGCGCCGACAATTTTCGCCAGACGGGCGGGGTCCTCCGGTGCCGGGTCCGCGAGCATGAACAAAGCAAATAGCAGGAATGCAACGACAGCCGGCCAGTGAGCAACACGCTTTGAGAGCGATTGAAAACCTGTTGGATTGCGGTGCTCGAGGAGTATCCGGTACGGGCCGGTCCACGGATTGGCATAGCGCCAGATATCGCCGAGGACTGCCTGGAGCAGGACGAACCCGATCCACCAGAGGGTCCAGATGAAGAGCGGCAGCGGGTTGGCCAATGGATCGTACGATCCGAATAATCCGATCGCGATCAGCAGCAGCAGCGCCATAAAGGCCAGTGCGCTGGTAGTTGTCGCCAGCGCATCGGCGCTCAACGGAAAACTGATCGCGGCCCGCGGGATGGCCCAGCTCGAGAACAGTCGATGCAGGGCGGATTGAGGAATGAAGATCAGCGCGACGGCGGTTATCGCAACTGCCGCAACGCCGATTGCAGTGTAGAAATCCGTCGGCAATAACAGGACAAATGCCTGCTCGGATGCGTGCGCCTGGGCGGGGTTGGTCCACCCGATGAGGGCGATCGCCTGCGTGATGAACTGCACTGCAATCCGGGCCAGGAACCGCCGAGGGCGGCGCGCTGTCACGAGGCGGCGGGCGGCGGCTGGCATGTTGCGTGGAGCCATTTCATCGAGGGCCTGTTTGTTGGCAGCGCTGGTTCACCGTCGCGATGCTGAGCCGTTTCGCGTAGTATTGGCGTGGCTTGCAACCCAGTCAACTCGGCCTGCCGATCGTGACGGCAGGTGCTGCTGGTGCTCGCAAAGTGGATTGACTTTGATACGCCTGCAATTCATTCGTGTACTTATGAATTGTCGGTCTAAAGGGCGCGGTTTATGAGGCGCGAAGGTTCGGGCGAGATTGTCGGGGTTGATGTTGGCGGGACGTTCACCGACCTCGTCCTTCTTGATCTGAACAGCCACACGGTCCGACTGGCGAAAGTGCCGAGCACCCAGGAAAATCAGGCTTTTGGTGTGCTATCGGCGTTGGCAGATGCTGGCGCTGATCTGGAAGCGGTCGGCCTGATTGTTCATGGCACAACCACGACCACCAATGCGGTGCTGGAGCGCAAGCTTAGCCAGGCTGGATTGATCACCACGCGCGGGTTCAGGGATGTGCTTGAGTTGGGTCGGCGCACCCGTCCGCAGGCCTATGGGATGAAGGGTGAATTCGTGCCGATCATTCCGCGCAATCTGCGGCTTGAGGTCAGCGAGCGCATGGACGCGGCCGGTAACACGATCATCCCCTTGGATCTGGACGAGGTCAGAGCGGCGGCGGTGAAACTGCTTGGGGCGGGGTGCGAGTCTGTCGTTGTCCATTTCTTGCACGCCTATGCAAATCCTGACCACGAGCTTCGCGCCCGTGAGACGATCAAAGGCGTTTGGCCCAATAACTAC
Organism: Thermohalobaculum sp.; assembly: GCA_035527255.1. Taxonomy (GTDB): domain Bacteria; phylum Pseudomonadota; class Alphaproteobacteria; order Rhodobacterales; family Rhodobacteraceae; genus Thermohalobaculum. The sequence continues at coordinate 15,823 of DATLAW010000083.1, forward strand.
ATTACGATGGGGCATGCGCTTTTGTCAGAAAGCCGGGAGTTCGAGCGCGGCGTGACCGCGGCGGTCAATGCCTCGGTTCAGCCTCTGCTCGAGCGTTACATAATGCGTCTGGTCGACGAGCTGGAAGGCAATGGTTATGGCGGCGAAGTTCTGGTGATGAACGGGAATGGCGGCATGGTCTCGTCGCGGTTTGTCGCCGATGAGGCTGCCAAGACGGTCATGTCAGGTCCGGCGTCCGGCGTTATGGCGGCGGCCTATACCGGGCGCAAAGCCGGCATTGAAAACCTGATCACCTATGACATGGGCGGCACCTCGACTGACGTGGCCCTGATCCGCAATGCCGAGCCCGCGGTCTCCAACGAGATTGAGCTGGAATACGCCATGCCGATCCATGTGCCGATGGTGGATGTGCGTTCGGTCGGGGCTGGTGGCGGGTCGATTGCACGGGTCACCAGCGCCGGGTTGCTGGAAGTTGGACCGAAAAGTGCCGGCGCCAATCCTGGGCCGATTTGCTATGGGCTGGGTGGCGCCAGGCCGACGATCTCGGACGCAAATCTACTGTTGGGGCGGCTGGATCCGGCCAAGCTGAAATCGGTCAAAAGCGCCGTATCAACCGATGACGTGAAGGCAATCTTTGCAGCCCAACTGGGCAACAAACTGGGTGTCGATGCAATCGAAGCCGCTGCTGCTGTGGTTCGGTTGGCCAACGCAAAGATGGCCGGTGCTATCCGCATGGTGTCGATCTCGTTGGGCGCCGATCCGCGCGACTTTGCGCTGTTTGCCTTTGGCGGCGCAGGGCCGTTGCATGCCAGCGCCCTTGCCCGTGAATTGGGTGTGCCGCGCGTGCTGGTGCCGAGCAGACCGGGGATGACAAATGCGCTGGGATGTGTCGTTGCGGATCTGCGCCATGATTTCGTGAAAACCGTCAACCACCATGTCGATAGCGCGGATATCGACAATGTGCATGCGATTTTCGCGTCCCAGATTGCCGAAGGCGAGCGCCTGCTGGGGCGCCAAAAAGTCGAGGTTCTGCGCATCAAACATCGTTTCAGCGTGGATATGCAATTTATCGGGCAAACCCATCTGCTGCGGGTTCCGCTGGAGGTCGGGACACCAAGCCGGGACCAGTTACGGACACTGTTCGAGGCGGAATATTTCAAGCGCTTTCGGGTTGAACTCAAAGAAGTTCGGGCCAACCTGGTCAACGTCAACACTTCGGTTATCGGCGAGCGTGAGGAGATCGACCTTTCATGTTTGATTGATCCCGCCGGGCGCATGAACGCGCTGGCGGATGCCAAAATGGAAATCCGTCCGGTGTATTTTGATGGGGCATGGCACGACACCCCGGTCTATTGGCGCGATCACTTGCCGGTCGATTTTACCCTGACCGGACCGGCAATCCTTGCCCAGATGGACACGACCGTGGTTATCGAGCCGGGGGATCATGCGGCGGGCGACTCGCAGGGGAATGTCATCATCAGCATTGGGGCGCGCCATGAGCCTTGATCCGATCACTTTGAGCGTCATTCAGGCCGGGTTGCAGCAGGTTTGCGACGAGATGGATCTGAGCTTTTCCCGGGCTGCCTTTTCGCCGGTGATTGCCGAGGCCAACGACCGGTCCGACGGCATTTATTCGGCGGTCGATGGTGCCCTGATCGCGCAGGGTATCGGCGGATTGCCGGTTTTTGTCGGCACGATGCAGTATTCAACCCGGATTGTCATCGAGATGATTGCGAACGGCACGGTGCTGCCGCCGGAACCGGGTGACATCTACATCGTGAACGACCCCTATCTTGGTGGCACCCATCTGATGGATGTGCGGTTTGCCAGCCCATTCTACCGCGACGGCGAGATCTATTGCTGGCTGTCGAATACCGGGCATTGGCCTGATACGGGTGGGTCGGTGCCCGGTGGGTTCTCCGCCTCGGCCACGTCGGTTGAGCAGGAAGGTCTGCGGCTTCCACCGGTCAAATTGTTCAAGAAAGGCAAGCTCGACACCGAAATATATGCGATCATCTGCTCGAATATTCGCGTCGCGGATCAGCGAATTGGCGATGTTAAAGCCCAGGCTGCGGCACTGAAAGTGGGTGAAGATCGGCTGAACCAACTGCTTGATCGGTACGGCGACCAGACTGTCGCCCAGGCAATTGCCGGGCTTCGGTCGCGGGCTGTGACGCAGATGCAGGCCTGCATTCAGGAAATCTCCGATGGGGCCTACCACTCAACCGCCTGGGTCGACAGCGACGGGGTGGTGAACGCGCCGCTTGCCATTCGCCTTTGCATCACCAAAACCGCAGGCGAACTGACCTTTGATTTCTCAGAATCGAGCAAGCCTTGCCTGGGGCCGATGAATTCGGTTCTGGCGACGACGCTGAGCTCGGTCTATCTGGCGATGCGCCACATTTTCCCCGAAGTGCCGATCAGCGCCGGGGCTTTTGAGCCTTTGAAGGTGATCCGGCCGGTGGGGACGTTTCTTGATGCACAATATCCACGCCCAGTGTCTGGATGTGCCGCCGAAGTTTCACAACGCATCGCCGAAGCGGTTTTTGCGGCATTGGTCGAGGCGCTGCCCAACCGGGTCACCGCATCGCCAGCCGGCACCAGCGGCAACTTTGCCTTGGGTGGCTACGACCCTGGGCGTGGTCGCGACTATGTCATGTATCAATTGTCCGGTGGCGGTTATGGCGGCAATTCTGACCATGACGGGCTGGCGAACGGTTGCTCGACAATCGGCATTTCTAAGGCCCCGCCCGTCGAGATCATGGAGCAGGCCTTTCCGGTTTTGTATCATCGATATGCGTTGCGCGAGGGGTCTGGTGGCGCTGGGCAGCACCGCGGCGGCCTTGGGCTCGACTACGAGCTTGAGATCAGAAGCGGTGCCGCGCGGGCGAGTTTCGTGATGGATCACGGCCGCTTTGGCCCGCAGGGTGCGCTTGGCGGCGCTGATGGCGCGGTGAACGAGGTCACGGTCTGGCGATCTGGTGTGCCCTACACGCCGGAACACCTGTCCAAGGAGCAGGATATCCCGCTCGGCACCGGAGACCGGGTACATGTCCGAACCCCTGGCGGCGGCGGCTATGGCGATCCGTTCAAGCGGAACCCGGAGGCGGCTTTGGCCGATGTTCAACTGGAGCGCTATAGCGCGGCGCAGATACGCGAACTGTTTGGTGTAGCACTTACCGAAGGCAACACGGCAGTTGACATGGCCGAGACGCGAAAGCTGCGCCAGGGGCATTGAATTGTCGATGTTGTTCCGGTGTTGCCCCAGCGCATCGTATGGCCGGGCAAACCCAAAACCACTTTCCGTCGAAGCGAGAGTTCTATTTACTGAAGCAACGATCGTAAACCTGAATGGTGACTACCGAGGAATTGACAGATGAACGGAAAAAATCCAGCGCTCGTGATGATCGACATTCAGAATGACTTTTGCCCCGGCGGGGCATTGGCGGTTACCGATGGCGATGCGGTGGTGCCAATTGCGAATTCACTGCAAAGTCATTTCGGGGTTCGTATTCTGACCCAGGACTGGCATCCGTCGGACCATTCCTCGTTTGCGGATAACCATGCGGGCGGACAGCCATTCTCGATGGTTGAGATGCCATATGGCGCACAAATCCTGTGGCCGAGGCATTGTGTGATCGGCAGCGGCGGTGCGGCATTTCACGATGATCTGGTTACAGATTCAGCGGATCTGGTTATTCGCAAGGGATTTCGCAGCGAAATTGACAGCTATTCCGCCTTCTTCGAGAACGATAAGACGACCCAAACCGGTCTGGCCGGTTATCTGCGTGAACGCGCGGTGGATCACCTTTACCTGACCGGTCTCGCCACCGATTTCTGCGTTTATTATTCGGCGCTCGATGGGGTCAAACAAGGGTTTGGTGTAACGCTTGTCAGCGACGCCTGTCGTGGCATTGATCTCGACGGATCGCAGCAGGCTGCGATGAATGATATGGCGGCGCACGGCATCACCTTCACGACGAGCGATCGGATTTAATGCACCCGCTGGACGGCACTGTCACGTTCATTGGCTGATCTCGACCGACGCGGTCGAGTAGGGGTAAGCATGAGGCCGGCATCTAACCGTGTGCCTGGCGCCCAAGGGGAAATGATGGATCTGCCCAAAGCAGAGATACAGGTATTGGTTTCGATCGACAGGATCGACAAGGAATGGGGCCTGGCCGGGGACGCAATTTGGCAATTTCCTGACCAGACGCAGGTGATCGGCGCGCCGCGAAGCTCCACGGGCGCGCCGTGCCATGTCGCTTGACCGCGTAGCGCCTCTGGTTTCCGATCGGGCGCCGCGGCGTCGGGACAATCTGCGTGGCCTGCTCTTGATGGCACTGGCATTCTTCGCATTCGCTGCAGCAGACACCCAGGCCAAGTTGCTGACCGAGTGGTTTCACCCCATGCAGATCGTCTGGACGCGGCAGCTCGGGCTGCTGGCCGGTGTGCTGGTGCTGCTCGCCCTGAAGGGGCCCTCGATCCTGAAGACGCGCCATCCGGGCCTGCAGGTGCTGCGCGGGATGCTGGCGGTGTTCTCGGCAACGACCTTCATCTTCGCTCTACGCTACGTGCCGCTCGCGGATGCGGTCGCGGTCAGCTTCGTGGCGCCTTTCATAGTGACAATCATGGGGGCGCTGTTCCTCGGCGAGAAGGTCGGCCTCCACCGCTGGAGCGCGGTGACGATCGGGTTCATCGGCACCCTCATCGTGATCCGGCCGGGCCTCGGCGTGGTTCACCCGGCGGTATTTCTGGTTATGGTGGCAGCGACAGCATTCGCGCTCCGCCAGATCCTGTCGCGGGTCCTTGCCGCCTCGGATCGCACAGCTACGACAGTGGCCTACACATCGATCGCAAGTGTCCTGCTGCTGTCGGCGCCCTTGCCGTATTTCTGGAAGGCACCCGAGACCGGATTGGAGTTGGCGCTTCTGGTCGGTATGGCGGCCTGCGCCGCGCTGGGCGAGTTGTTGGTGATCAGGGCGCTGGAGGTCGCGCAGGCAGTCATCCTCGCGCCGGTCCATTACAGCATGATCATCTGGGGCACGTTCTATGGCTGGCTGGTGTTCGATCAGTTGCCGGACGGCTGGACCTGGCTCGGCGCCGCGATCATTGTGGCGACCGGACTCTACATCATGGATCGCGAGTGGAAACTGGCGAGGGCCGCAACGCGCGGCTGAGCCTGCCGGGCGAGATTTCATTGCATCAGAGGGTGGCTGAGGCCCCCTGGCGCTGCGTTTATATGATGCCGTCCTGGGTCATGGCGCTCGCTTGGCTAAGCCTGTTCAAGAATGACCGCATCGGCGGCGCAGAGGGCCTGTTCAGTTATTTATTCGGCATCAGCCCACCGGATTGGGTCTCGTGAGGTTTCCTGCCTATCGTACTGACCCTTTCCATGCACTATTACGCCTATACCTATCTGCTGATCTCTGGGGCTCTGGCCACGGTCGACAGCGAGATGGAAGAGGCTGCCGCCACTTGCGGCATGGGGCCTTGGCAACGCATTTGGCGCATCACTATGCCGTTGCTGATGCCCGCACTCGGCTCCGCGATAGTATTGACCTTCATCCGTAAACGGCTCAGCTGGCAACGCTCCTTACTGCGTATAGCCGCATCTACTCCAGTGCCGTCATCCACGGCATTGCGGTCGGTGGGAACGCGCGTTTCGCAATGGCTTGGATCTGCGTTGCCCAGGCAATCGTGTTGTTTGTATTGGCCCTGGGCAAGTCTGACAGAAGGAATTTGCTGGGCAGGCTTTTCGGCGTTCTCGAGCCTTCCGGGTCAGTCGGGTGCCGGAAGTTCCTGGCAGTTCAAGGTGCCGTCGCGCCAGATTGTGCGACCGTCGGCAATGATCGTTGGAGCCGCCACCATCCAGCAGATTTCGCCGGGCGGATAATCTCCGCAGGTGTGAAAATGCAGATAGCCCGGGCTTCCGAAGATACTGTTCGACCACAAGTCCGGATCGGTCGCGGGCTGGCCTTCGAAGCTACAGCCGTCATGGATGCCCGCGTGCCAGGAATGCACGACATCGGCCGGAATGGCAAAACGTCCGGCCACCGCCGCGTAATGGGCCTCGATACGCTCGACAATCGCGGGCGCGCCGCGGAACCTGACGGTTCGACCGCTCTCAACCTCGGCAATCACCGGTTCCGGCAAGGCGAGCCAAGGCGGGGAATAGACCCGTGAGCCGGTCGGCGTCAGATAGTCCGCAAGCACGACCTCGCCCGAGAACGCCCGTGCACTGACCGGGGCAGGAACGCACATCGGAAACCGGCGAACCGCGACGTCGGGAGCCATCGGCACCTTCGCCGGGCCGGGCCCGCGGAGCCGGGTGCCGAGCGGGCAGCTGATCTCGATCTCGTCGGTTCCCTGGAGCGCTCGGTCGACCGCCCGCTTGAGTTCCAGCATTTTCCGGTGATCGCGCCGACCGAAAGCCGAGGCCAGTGCGCCGGCCGTCCGGGCATAGCTCACCACGCGCAGCGCCGTGTTGCCATCGTCGACGAACCGGTCCTGATCGCCGATCCTGGCGAAGAAAATCACCACATCGGCATCCGCGACAGCGCCGGCGAGACCCGGCGGCGGCGCATCTGCCGGGTTGCCGACAGGCATGATCGCCACCTCGGCGCCCAACCGCCGGGCGGTCCCGGCAACGGTGCGCGGGGCGATTTCGTCGAACCAGCCCAGCGCCGGGTCTTCCGCGACCACCAGCACCTTCTGTCCGGCTGTGATACCGGCACAGCCCGACACCAGGTTTACAGCACCGGCTTGCAGGTCGGCCGCGAAGGCCCGCCCGGCGTCGGAGGTGTCATCCACAATTCTGCCGCCTGCGCTCATGCATTCAGCCCTTGCGGTAGGCGAAGGCCTTGGCGAAGCGCCAGATCAGGTAATCGCCGCAGGTGATCGGCGCTTCGGCCCCTTCGCAGGCGCACCCGAAAACATCGCGCGGGTCGATCTGAGTTTCCGGGTTCGGGTCATAAGCCAGCACCAAGGAAAGTCGTTCGCGGCCCGAGGTGTTTACCACACGGTGCGGCGTCGACTTGTAGGCGCCCGCCGTCCAGCGTGCCAGCAGATCGGCAACGTTGACGATCAGCGAGCCGGCAATTGGCGGGGCGTGCAGCCATTCGCCGTTGACGTCCTGGACCTGAAGTCCGCCGACATCATCCTGGCACAGCACCGTCAGCACCCCGAAATCGGTGTGCGGTCCAACCCCGAACTGGTCGGGTCCCAGCTCCTCCGGCTGGGCCGGGTAATAGACGAACGAGGCGCGCGACAGCGGTCGGTCGGACGTCTTGAGGAAGAACCCGGCATCCAGCCCGAGCCCCAGCGCGAAACCGCGCATCAGGTCGTGGGCGACGCCGTGCGCGGCACGGAAATAGGCCATCGCGTCGGCTTCGAGTTCCGGAAGAAAAACCGGCCAGCGGTTCGGCCCGCGCAGCGCATGGTCCTCGGGCGTCGACCCGGACAAGTCCTGCCAGCCCCAGACGAAGCTCTCCTTGAGGTCGGCCTTGGCATCGTCTTGCATCTTCGCGCCGCCGCGCCCGATCCAGCCGCGGTGCTTGTCCGAGACCTGCACTGATGCCTTCGCCTGCGCATCCGCCTGGAAGAACTCATGGGCGCGCGCCCGCGCCGCATCGATCAGGCGCTCGGGTATCCCGTGTCCGGTGACATAGATGAACCCCAACCCCTGGCTTGCTGCATGCAACTGGCGGGCAATATCCGCCACCCCGGTACCGTCGCGAAGGGGCGTGATGTCGATCACCGGAATGGCGTCGCGTTCGACGGTCTTCGCCTGGGCATAGGCCATGGTCATTCGCTTCCCGAATAGTAACCGACGATATCGCCTTGGGTGGTCACGCCGAGGCCGTTGATCGAGCGGTTCACGTAGTTGAAATAACAGATAATCTGGTTTGCCTCGAGGACCTGGCCGTCATCGAGCCCCTCGGCCCGCAGGGCGGCGACATCGGCCTCGACCATATCGGCAGGGCGCAGCGTCAGCTTCTCGGCATAGCGCATCAGGGCAAGTGCCTGGCCAGCCAGCGCATCCTCGGGCCGACGCGCCCGCATCGCCGCCTCAACGGCATCGGCCTTGGTGTCGTCGGCGATCAGATGGCGCGCATTTGCCCAGTGATTGGCCAGCGAATAGGTGCAATCGTTGAGGATCGAGACATAGGAGGCCAGCGTCTCCTGCAGCCAGGTCGGGATCGTGTTGGCCGCGTCATGCAACGCCGCCTTATACAGCGTCATATGTCCGCGCATCGTGCTGGGCCGGAGCGAATGGACCCGCAAGACATTGTCGACCGTGCCATGCGGCGTCCGGGCCCCGCCCAGCGCAGCCGAAAGATCGGCATCCGCCTCTTGGTCCGACAGCATGCGTATCCAGGCACTCATTTTCTATTCCCTTTCGTCAGCGCGCATCCTGCGCTCGAGCCAGCGCACCCCGGCCGAAACGATCAGGATGAGGACTAAATACTCGAGCACCAGCACTGAATAGACTTCAAGTGCCCGATATTCGGTTACCACCAGTTCGTTGGCCCGCCGGGTCAGATCCTGCATGCCGATCACTGATACCAGCGACGACATCTTGAGAACATAGACGAACTGATTGCCCAATGCCGGCAAGATATGCCGTATCGCTTGGGGCAGCACGACGTATCGCATCGTGTCCCAGTAGCTGAGCGAGATCGAGCGGGCGGCTTCGAGCTGTCCGCGCCCGACCGACTGGATGCCGGCCCGGAAAATTTCCGCCTGAAACGCGCTGTCGCCCAGCGCCAGCGCGATCACGCCGGCCGAGAATGCTCCAAGGTTCAGCCCGATCAGTTGGGGCAGGCCGTAATAGACCCAGAGGATCAGGACAAGCAGCGGGATTGACCGGACAATCTCCACGTAAACCCGGTTGACGGTGCGCAGGAACCGGCTCGACGAGAGACCAGCCAGCGCGATAAGCAGCCCGATCACCACCGAGATCAGGATTGAGACGACGCTGAGCAAGATGGTGAACTTCAGCCCGCCAATGAGAAACAGGAGGTTCGTTTGCCCCGCCGATTTGGTCGGATCGACCACGTACCAGCCCCAATTGGCCGAGCAGCCGGTCAGAAGCGTTGCGACTGCGGCAAGCATCCACCATCGGACATGGCGACGTGAGGTGCCGTCGGTCATCCTCAATGCCCCAGGATCTGCTGAAGAAACTTTTGGCACCGCCGCGTCGCTGGCGCCGAAAAGAATTGCTCCGGAGGGGCGGTCTCGACAATCTCTCCGGCATCCATGAAGACCATCCGATCGGCGACGCGCTTGGCAAAACCCATCTCGTGGGTCACCACAATCATCGTCATGCCCGAGACGGCCAGTTCCGCCATTACATCGAGCACTTCGGCGATCATTTCTGGATCGAGCGCCGAGGTCGGCTCGTCAAACAGCATGATGCGGGGCTCCATGCACAGCGCCCTGGCGATCGCAACGCGCTGCTGCTGCCCGCCCGACAGCTGGTTCGGGAATTTCCCAGCCTGCTCGGGAATTCGCACGCGCCCCAGATACTCCATCGCCCGCGCTTCGGCATCGGCCTGCGTAAGCCCGCGCACCCGCATCGGTCCCAGCGTCAGGTTGCGAAGCACGCTCAGATGCGGGAACAGGTTGAACTGCTGGAACACCATGCCGACCTCGCGGCGCACTTGATCGGCGCTTTGGTCTGTGAGTTCGATCCCTTCAACCGTGATCCGGCCCGCGTCGTGGCTCTCGAGCCGGTTGATGCAACGGATCAGCGTCGACTTGCCCGATCCCGACGGGCCGCAGACGACAATCTTCTCGCCCGCCGCCACGTCCATGCTGACGCCGTCAAGCGCCCGGAAATCCCCGAACGTCTTCACCACGTCGCACACTTCGATGACCGTCTCTGTCACTAGTTCTGTCACTGGCCCCTCCCGCCGCCACTAATGCAGAATTCCGCGCGCCGCACACGCTTTTCCTTTCCTCCGACCGCAATTTCCCGTCTAGTTGCCTAAATCAACATCAGGGAGAAAATCATGAAACAGCTCGCAACCGCCGCCGTTGTCGCGATGGGCCTCTTGGCCAGTGGCGCAGCGCATGCCCAATCGGCGCTCAACGACATTCTCAGCAGCGGCGTCCTCAAAGTCGGCACTACCGGCGATTGGAATCCGATGACCATGAAGGACCCGGCGACCAACTCCTATACCGGCTACGACATCGACGTGATGACCGAGCTGGCGAAGGACCTCGGCGCCGAGGTCGAGTTTGTGGCGACCGACTGGAAGACACTGGTCAATGGTGTCGTGGCAGGCAAGTATCACATCACCGGCTCGGCCTCGATCGCGCCCAAGCGGGCCAAGGTGGCAGGCTACTCGACAAGCTACTTCTCGCTTGCGACCGTGCCGCTGACACTGAAAACGAACGCAGGCCGGTTCAGCGACTGGGACGATCTCGACAAACCAGACGTTTCCGTAGCGGCAACGCTTGGCACCACCCAGGAGCAACAGGTCAAGCTGTTCTTCCCGAGCGCGCAGCACAAGATTGTCGAGGCCCCGGCACGCGACTTCCAGGAAGTGCTGTCCGGCCGGGCCGATGCCCACATCACCTCGAATGTCGAGGCCTACAAGCTGGTCGCCCAGTACCCGCAGTTGATGATTGTCCCGGTTTCGGCGCCGCGGGCCCGCACTCCGATCGCCATGCTGATGCCGCAGGCTGACCAGGTTTGGATCAACTATATCAACACCTGGATCGCCCTGAAGCAGGAGAGCGGCTTCTTCGACAGTCTGGGCAAGAAGTGGCAGCTCTCGAACTGATCTTAGGGGCGCCCTGCGGGGTGCCCGTTTCACCGATGCTCACGGTCTACACGATCCCGGTCAGCCTTTACTGTGCCAAGCTACGCATCGCGCTGCGTTTCAAAGGGCTGGAGTGGCGCGAGATCCCGCCGCCGGGCGGCTATGGCTCGGCGGAATACAAGACCATCGTGCCATCGGGCAACCTGCCCGCGCTCCGGCATGGCGATCTGCAGCTGTGTGATTCCGAAGTAATTGCGGAGTATCTGAACGACCTCTTCCCCGATCCGCCGATGCTGGCGGCCGATCCTGCCTCACGGGCCACCCAGCGTGATCGCGGGCGGTTCCATGATACCCTGCTCGAGCCGGCCATCCGCGCGCTGTTTGGCAATCTTCCGGGCCGCGCCGCGCCGGCCGACGGTTTCCTGACCGCGCAGTCGGGGGCCATCCAGGCGCGGCTGGACCAACTCGCCGGGCTTCTGGCACTTGCATCCGAGGCAGGTACGGTTTTGTCCCTGGGCGACTGCGGCTACCCGATCACGCTTGTCTGGCTGGACGAGTTGATTGAGCGGATGAGGCTTGATGTGTCGCTGCCTGATCCGCTCGTGGGCTATCGACAACGGGTCGAGGCGCACCCGGCTGTGGCAACGGAGATCGAAGACTACCGGCCGAAACTCGCTGCCTTCGTGGACGCCTGAGCGATGCGCCTCGATCTTTGCACCTGGCAGGAAGTTGAAGCCTATCTTGCGCGCGCCGACGGCATAATCATCCCTGTCGGTTCGACCGAGCAGCACGGCCCCATGGGGTTGATCGGAACCGACGCGCTGTGCGCGCAGTCGATTGCCGAAGCTGCGGCCGACGAGGCCGGTGCGCTGGTGGCGCCGACGCTCGCCCTGACGCCCGCGCCGTTCAACACCGCCTTCCCAGGGACAATCTCGATCTCAACCGAACTTTTCGAGGCGTTGGTACGGGAGATCACCACCGGCCTGATCGCTCAGGGATTTCGCCACATCTATTTTCTCAACGGCCACGGCGCGAACATCGCGCCCCTGGGCCGGGCCACCGAGGGCCAGCCGGGGGTCCGGATCCGGAGCTGGTGGGACTTTACGCAGGTCAACACGCTGCGCCAGCGCCATTTCGGCGACTGGGAGGGTATGCACGCCACACCGTCCGAGGTGGCGATTACCCAGGCGACCCACCGTCGGGTGCCGCCGGGTGCGGCCGCCCAGCCACCGCGCCGGCTGACGACTGCGTTCATCCGCGCCGCTGTCGGTGACCGCCATGGCCCGCCGGACGAGCATCGCCGTGACTTCCCTGACGGCCGCGTCGGGTCGCATTCGGCGCTGGCAAGCCCCGAAATCGGCCGGGAGCTACTGTGCGCCGCCGCCAGCGCGGTCGCCTGGGACTATCGAGCGTTCGTCTGCGGCAGTACCGGCCGAGGCAAATAATAGAGAATTTTCCGCTGCGTCGCCTCTAGCCGCCCATCACCTGAACCTCGGCGATGTTCGACTGCCGGTGCTCCAGCGCGTCGGTCTTGACCGCTCCGGTCAGCCAATCGGTCACCCTGCGTGCCGTGCGGCAGCCAAGCAGGGCAGGTTGCGACAACCGTATCCCGACAACTGAGGTGATCCGTACCGGATCGTCGATGCCGCAGGCGAGGCTGCCGACATCGATAATGTCAGGCTTCGGGTTGCCTTCCTGACGCGGATCCCGGCATACCATCTCGGCCGGGTTGGGCAGGGGCACGCGGGGGACCACGGCGCTAACAGGCGGACGTGACGGATGCGACGGGCGCTCCGGCGGTATCGGAGCGGTGAGGGCCGCGTTGCTGAACAATACGACGACCCATGCCGCCGCGATCATTCGCCGGTTACCGGTTTTCTGGCCGCCCGCCTGCCAAAATCGGCAGCCGGAGTGTCCTGCCCGGCCTCGATGATGCCGCGCCGGATTTCGCGGGTGCGGGTGAAATATTCGTGCAGATAGTCGCCGTCGCCCATCCGGATCGCCCGCTGCAGCAGCGCCAGCTCCTCGGTGAAGCGGCCGAGGATGTCCAGCGTTGCATCGCGGTTGTTGAGGAAGACGTCGCGCCACATCACCGGGTCGGAGGCAGCAATCCGGGTAAAATCGCGGAAACCGGCGGCCGAGAACTTGATCACCTCGCTATCGGTGACCCGGCGCAAGTGGTCGGCCACGCCAACCATGGTGTAGGCGATGGCGTGGGGTACATGGCTGGTGACCGCCAGAACAAGGTCGTGATGATCCGGCTCCATCTGGTCGATCTTGGCCCCCATCCCTTCCCAGAATGCCCGCAGCCGCGCCACCGGCTCGGCGGCATTACCCGGCAGCGGCGTCAAGATGCACCAACGGTCGTCGAACAGCTCGGCAAAGCCGGACTCAGGCCCAGAATGCTCGGTGCCGGCGATCGGGTGGGCGGGTACAAAATGCACGCCTGCCGGGATATGCGGGGCAATCGCGGCGATCACCGTGGCCTTGACCGAGCCGACATCCGAGACGATGGCGCCCGGCTTCAGGTGCGGCCCGATCTCGGCCGCCACGACACCGCAAACCCCGACCGGCACGCACAGGATCACCAGATCGGCGCCGGCAACAGCGTCCGTCGCGGTCTCGAAAACCCGGTTGCACAAACCCAACTCCAATGCCTTGGCGCGGGTTTCCTGCGAGCGCGCATAGCCGACGATCTCGCCGGCCAATCCGCCACGCTTCGCCGCCCAGGCAATCGACGAGCCGATCAGGCCGAGCCCGATCAGCGCCACCCGCTGGAAAACCGGGTTGCTCATATCGCCACGCCGAAACCGTGCAGCGCATTGGCGACCGCGCGGCAGGCTTCCTCGTCGCCGATTGAGATGCGCAAGTGGCCGGGCAACCCATAGCCGTCCATCCGCCGCACGATCAGGCCTCGGGTCTTGAGGTATGCGTCCGCCTCGGGCGTGCGCGCGCCGATCTCGACCAGGATGAAATTGCCGTGGCTCGGAGTCACGCCAAAGCCAGCGGCGCGGATTTCCTTGGTCAGCCAGTCGCGCCAAACCTCGTTGGTCACCACGCAGTGCTCGACATAGGCGACATCGCGGATCGCCGCCTCGCCTGCCGCCAGCGCGGGCGCGGTCACGTTGAACGGCCCGCGCACCCGGTTCAGCACATCGATCACATGGTCCGGCGCATAGGCCCAGCCCAACCGCTGTGACGCCAGTCCGTATATCTTCGAGAATGTCCGGGTCATCACCACGTTGTCACGGCTCCGCACCAGCCCGATACCGCCATCGTGGCCCGGCTGGCGGACATACTCGGCATAAGCCGCGTCCAGCACCAGCAGTGCCTGCAGCGGCAGGGCGTCGGCCAGCCGCTCAACCTCGGCGTCACTGATCATGGTGCCGGTCGGGTTGTTCGGATTGGCCAGGAACACCAGCTTGGTGCGTGGCGTCATCGCTTCGATCAGCGCGTCGACATCGGCGGTCAGGTCGCGCTCGGGTGCGGTCACCGGAGTCGCCCCGCCAGCCAGCGCCGACAGCTTGTACATCAGGAAGCCGTGTTGCGAGTACAAAACTTCGTCTCCGGCCCCGGCATAGGCCTTGCACAGAAGCGCGATCAACTCGTCCGAACCAGCCCCGCAGACGATCCGCTCCGGCGCCACGCCATGCACCTCGCCAATCGCCTGGCGCAGCGCCAGATGGCCGCCATCAGGATACAGCGCCAAGCATTTCGCCGCCGCCACATAGGCGTCGTACGCCTTCGGGCTGGGGCCAAGCGGATTCTCGTTCGAGCTGAGCTTGGTCACCCGATTGGCGCCCGGCGCGCCGCTTTCGCCGCCAACATAAGGGGCGATATCGAGCACCCCGGGGCGGGGGAAAATCGTCGGGTGGGCGGTCATGCGCTGTCGCTCCTTGGCTGCAAACGGTGCTCTAAACGGTTCCGTGACGATACGCCAGTGCCCAAAACTCTCGAGCGCAATGACGAGTATCCGCTGTGATCATCGCGCCAGAAAACCCAGGATCAGGGCTGGAAGCCAGTAATCCTGCCGCGCAGGTAGGGAACGATTCCCCAACGCTCGCGTTAATACATCGTAAATGGCGCGACTGACCCGAGAACGGCGGCCCACGCCTCCAGCCCGGCTTGGCGCTGGCTTCCAAGAAAGCCGCCCGCCAGCCAAGAACCAGCCCGAAATCCGGGCGCATACAGGAGAAAACGCTATGAATTGGGATCGAGTCGAAGGCAACTGGAAGCAGTTCAAGGGCAGCGTGCAGAAACAATGGGGCAAGCTCACCGATGACGACCTCGACGTTGTCGAAGGCAATCGCGAGAAGCTCGCCGGCCGTATTCAGGAAGAATACGGCATCGCCCGCGACGAGGCCGAGCGCCAGGTCAATAAATGGCTCGGGCGCCAGTAGCAAGATGACCAATGGCGCGCCTTGAGTCGGGCGCGTCATTTAACCCTCATTCGAACTGGAGAGCCCCATGACCCTCGGTACAATTCTGCTGATCATTCTAATTCTCATGTTGGTCGGCGCACTTCCGACCTGGCCACATAGCCGCAGTTGGGGATATGCGCCTGGCGGAATTTTGGGAACACTCCTCCTCGTCGTCCTTATCCTCGTAGTTCTCGGCAGGATCTGACGTGTCCAGGCAACCGGAAGGAACAGACAATGCGCGGCATTCTGCTTTGGGTTCTCGGCATCCCGATCCCGGTGCTGATCCTGCTCTATGTGTTCAATGTCATCTGACCATGCCCAAGCAAGGCGTTCAGCGTGGATCAATGCGGCCGGTCGGTAGCCAGATCAAACCGATCTGATCCGATCCAGCGTGGCCTCTGTCTCGGCCACCAGCCGCTCGACCAGTTCGGCAGCGGTTCCCTGCCGGTTCAGCCCGACGGCCTGGCCCGACCACAGCGCGATGAAATCCGGCGAACCGGCCTCGGCGCTGGCCTTGCGCAGCGGGCCGGTCACTGTGTTCATCAGCGGGAAGTCGGGCAGGTCGCCCTCATGCGCTTCCATCGCAGCCATGTAACGGTTCACCACACCCTGTGCCGGGCGGCCGGAGAATGCGCGGGCCGGTCGGGTGTTGCTGCCATCGGAGGCCAACAGCGCTGCCCGGTGCGCCGCCGGTATCCCGGCCTCGGCGGTGGTCAGAAAGGCGGTGCCGATCTGCACTCCCGCCGCACCCAGCGCCAGGGCGGCGGCGATGCCGCGACCGTCGGCAATGCCGCCAGCGGCAATCACCGGCAGGCTGACCGCATCTACAATCTGCGGCACCAGCGCCATGGTGCCGATCTGCACGCCTTTGTCTGTCAGATAGTACCCGTGGTGACCCCCAGCCTCCCAGCCCTGGGCGATGATCGCATCGACCCCGCGCGCCTCCAGATCACGCGCCTCGCTGGGCGTGGTAGCGGAGCACAGGATCACCGAGCCAGCCGCCTGTAGCGCCGTCACATATCGCTGCTCGGGCAGGCCGAAATGGAAACTGACGACGCGCGGCCGTGCCGCCAAAACTACCTCGAAGATCGCCTCGCCGAAGGGTAGATTGGTCTCGATCACGTCAGGCACTTCGCGAAGATCCAGCTCCATGAAGAACGGCGCCAGCAGGGTGCGAGCCCGGGCTGCCTTCTGCTCGTCATCGCTGGGCGAGGCATGACAGAAGAAATTCATGTTCAGCGCCCGGTTGGTTGCAGCCTGGGTCTCGGCATAGACGGCGCGGAACCGATCGGGCGACATCATCGCGCAACCGATCGAACCCAGCCCCCCGGCATTGGCCACCGCTGCCGCCAGTACTGGCGCGTCCGAGCCCGCCATCGGCGCCTGGATGATCGGATGTTCTATCCCCAAAAGGTCGCAAAGTCGGCGGTCAGACCACATCGGTTCCTCGTTCACAAGATTTCGCGCGCAGCGGAGCGCCCGGTCGCGGGTTTTGCGCCCAGCCCTCCCAGCACCCGCAGCGGCTCGCGTGTCTTCAACCTGGCCCCGCTATGGGGAGCGATGTAGACCAGCTTGGTCGCCTCGACCATCACGACGCCTGCCAGACGCTGGGCATCGACCCGTTGGCCGACGCGCTCGATCGCCGGCGCTACCTTGAGCCAGAATTTGAGGTGCGATGGCGGCGGATACAGCGCTGCGGTGTGCCGCTCGGCGGCGAATTTGTTAGCCGACAGGGTCTTTTCAAGCTGGCCAATCGAATACGGCCTGCCATAGCCAAACGGGGTGACATCGCGCCGGGCCCAGATCCCGGCCCGGTTCGGTACCAGGAAGATCGCCTTGCCGCCCGGCGCCAGCACCCGCCATATCTCCTCCAGCAGGGCTGCCGGGCGCTCGCAGCCTTCCAGCCCATGGGCGACGATCAGCCGGTCGGCAAAGCCGGTCGGCAGCGGCCATAGGGTTTCCTCGACCAGGGCTGTCACGTTCGGCCCCTCGGGCGGCCACGGGCATACGCCTTGTTGCGCCGGCATCAGGCACAGGGTGCGCGCGGCCTCTTCCACAAAGGGCCGGAGGAAGGGTGCCGCGAAGCCAAAACCGACCAGGTTCATGTCCTGGATATTGGGCCACATGTCGCGCAGCTTGGCGCGCACCATCCGCTGCACCATCTGGCCAAGCGGGGTGGTGTAGTAGAAGCTGCGAAGCTCGACGACGTCCAGATGCATTGCGCCTCATCCCTTGATCGGCGATGGTCAGACTAGCGCAAGTAAATGGAGACCGCCATGCCAGTTGAGATCGTCACCGTACCCTGCCGTTCAGACAACTATGCCTATCTGATCCGTGATCAAGCCTCTGGTAAGATTGCGCTGGTCGATGCGCCGGCGGTCGAGCCGATTGTCGAGGCGCTGGAGGCGCGCGGCTGGGGCCTCGACCAGATCTGGATCACCCACCACCACGACGATCACATCGAAGGCGTCGACCCGTTGCGCGCCCGGTACGGCGCCAAGGTTGTTGGCTATGCCAGCGACAGCGGCAGGTTGCCGGTACTGGACATGGCGCTGGCTGAGGGTGAGACGGTCAGCCTCGGCGATACCGTTGCCCGGGTGATCGACGTCTCCGGCCACACCGTCGGTCACATCGCCTTCGTGATCGATGCTGCGCGCGCTGCCTTCACTGCCGACAGCCTGATGGCGCTGGGCTGTGGCCGGGTCTTTGAGGGCACCCACGCGATGATGTGGGCGAGCCTATCGAAGTTCCTCGCCATGCCCGACGACATGCAAATCTACTCCGGCCACAACTACGGCCAGGCCAACGGGCGGTTCGCGCTGTCAATTGAACCCGGTAATGCCGCCCTGAAAGCCCGGATCGTGCGGATCAAGGAAGCGGACGCGGCCGGTGCGCCAATTGTGCCCGTAAGCTTGGGCGAAGAACGCGCCACCAACCCGTTCCTCCGCGCCACCGAGCCGTCGGTAAAGGCGTCGGTTGGGTTGGCCGGGGGGGATGATGCGGCAGTGTTTGCAGAGGTGCGGCGCAGGAAGGATGCGTTTTAGAAAGGCCTACACCAATTGGAAGTCTATTGTCGTAAGCAGTCCACCGATACGATCGAGCGGCGGATAGCGTCATGGCCGAAACAGATCGATTTGATGAGCAAATGCGCGCTGCACACGAAGCGATGCATCGTTATCGGCATGCATTGCGCGCTTTGGCGACGGGCGAGACCATCGATGAGGCGCGCGAGGCGATGGAGCGCGAGGCAACAGCAATGGCTGCAAACTCAGACGTCTCTGATTGATGCGCCCACTGCAGACAGGCGGGCACGACTGCCCGCCCAACCCCCCGCCAAACCCCAGATCATACCCGAATAATCAGGTCGGCATCTTGGTCTTGCGCAGGTACGGCAGCACCCGCTCAAAGCCGCCGAAGCGGGTCTCGGCGTCGGCGTCCGAAACGCCTGCGGTGATGATCACGTCCTCGCCGACCTTCCACTGCGCCGGGGTCGCTACCTGGTGCTTAGCGGTTAACTGGATCGAGTCGATGGCGCGCAGGATCTCGTCAAAATTGCGCCCAGTGGTCATCGGGTAGGTCAGCGTCAGCTTGACCTTCTTGTCCGGCCCGATCACGAAGACCGAGCGCACGGTCGCGTTATCCGCCGGGGTCCGCCCCTCTGACGTATCACCGGCGCCTGCCGGCAGCATGTCATACAGCTTGGCAACTTCCAGCTTCGGGTCGCCGATCATCGGATACTCGACCTTGTTACCGGTGACGGTCTCGATATCGGCCTTCCACTTGTTGTGGTTCTCAACCGGATCGACCGAGATGCCGATGATCTTGCAATTACGCTTTGCGAACTCACCCTTCAGCCCGGCCATATAGCCCAATTCGGTGGTGCAGACCGGCGTGAAATCCTTCGGGTGGCTGAACAACACCGCATAGCCGTCGCCGATCCAGTCGTGGAACTTGATTTGCCCGGCCGTCGTGTCGGCGGTGAAATCGGGGGCGGTGTCGTTGATGCGAAGGCTCATGGATTTTCCTCCCAGTTGCTGGCCGTCAAGGTTGTCGCCAAACCTGAATGTATAACCGATGGCCGCTGGTTTACAGGGGCCGTTTAGCCCTTGGCTGTGAAATTATTCACAGTTTTATCAGCCGCCTTGCCTCTCGCGCCCTGCACCCGATGCTGCTGTCAAGGACGGCTTGCCATGGACCCTGTGTAAATTGCACCATGGCGGCCCCTGACCCAGCGAGACGAGACCATGATTCCTGGCCTGACCAACCGCCGCCGTTTCTCCGA
>DATLAW010000084.1:0-12031 GCA_035527255.1 Thermohalobaculum sp.
AAGGGATGGCGGCATGAGCATACTCACCGACAAATACGCCGTCTACGTGCTGGCCGCCTATGGCGCGACGGCGCTGATCCTGGGCTGGCTGATGTGGACCACGTTGGCGGCCAATGCAAAGGCGCGGCGAGATTTGGCCGAAATGGAAAAGGAGCGCGGACGGTGAGCGAAGACTCCGAGGTGCAAGGCGGTTTCCGTCTGTGGATGCTGTTGCCGGTGGCCGGTGCTGTTGCAGTGCTGGCGGTGTTCCTGCTTGGGCTGCAACGGGACGATGTACGCAACCTGCCCTCGACCCTGATCGGCAAGCCGGTGCCGGAGTTCACACTTCCGCCCCTCAGGACGGGCGCACCCGGCCTCTCGACCGCCGATCTGAAGGCGCCGGGGGTCAAGCTCGTTAACATCTGGGCCAGCTGGTGCGTGCCCTGCCGGATCGAACACCCAAAGCTGACCGAACTGGCGGCAATGGGCTTGGCGGTCCATGGCATCAACTACAAGGACACCGACGCGGCGGCGGAGAAATTCCTGGCCGAGCTTGGCGATCCCTTCACGCTGATTGGCGCCGACCGCAAGGGCCGCGTCGGCATCGATTGGGGCGTGTACGGCGTGCCGGAGACCTTCGTCATCGATGCCGAGGGGCGGATCATCTACAAACATATCGGCCCGATCCAGGGCTCGGATATCGAGAAGAAAATCCTGCCGGCGGTGGAGAAGGCGAAGGCGGGGGGCTGAGGATCGAGCATTTTCCAGTTAAGGCAACCAGCCTTGGCGTCGCGAAAATGCGACAAATCAACAAGATTGTGAAGGCACTCTGCCCCACAAACTGCCCAACGACAAACCGCCCGACCACAGAAAGATAGACGGCCAAATGCCGGGAGCAAAGCTGGACATCGCGGTCGCCGGGGCGGGGCTCGCCGCCGCCGCAATGCTGGCGCGCGATGGACACCAGGTAACGTTGTTCGACCAGTTTGATGCACCGGCGGCGGTCGGATCCGGCCTGATGGTGCAACCGGTCGGGCTGGCGGTTCTGGCAGAACTTGGCCTGGATCGTGACCTGATTGCCCGGGCCAGCCCGATCCGGCGGCTTTACGGCCGGGCGGTGCGGGGCCCGGTGGTCCTGGATGTGCGCTATCCCGATGGGTATTGCGGGCTGGCAGTGCAGCGCGCCGGGCTGTTCGATCTGCTGCACGGAGCGGCATTGGCGGCAGGCGCGGTGCTGGTGCCGTCGACCCGGATTGTCAGTTCGCAGAATCGTGGCGAGAAGATATGGCTCGGGGCCGAAAGCTGTAGCATCGGGCCCTTCGATATCGTGCTGGATTGCCTGGGGAGCCGGTCAGTTCTGTGCCCACGGCCCGCGCCGCCGCTGCGCTACGGTGCGCTTTGGGCGCTACTGGACTGGCCGGTCGGCGCGGGATTTGACGATGCTGCCCTTGAGCAACGCTACCATGCTGCCTCGCGCATGGCCGGGGTGCTACCGGTTGGCCGGACCGGGCCGGGTTCGGCCCTGAAAGCGACGTTCTTCTGGAGCCTGCGTGGCAGCGACCACGATGCCTGGCGCAATGCGCCGCTGGAGCAGTGGAAAAGCCAGGTTCTGCAGCTGTGGCCAGAATGCAGCCCATTGCTGGACCAAATATCTGATCACCGGCAATTGACCTTCGCCTGCTACGCCCACCGCACGTTGCACCGCCCATTGAGCGACCGGATCGCCCATCTGGGCGACAGCTATCACGCCACCAGCCCGCAACTGGGTCAGGGCGCCAACATGGCGCTGCTGGATGCGATGGCGCTGGCGGTTGCCTTGCGAGGTACCCCCGATCCGCTGGCCGGATTGGAGCGTTATGCGGTACTGCGACGCTGGCATGTGCGGTTGTATCAGGGCGCCAGTTGGCTGTTCACGCCGCTGTACCAATCGGACAGCCGGGTTTTGCCGATGATCCGGGACCGGGCGATGGGACCGTTCTCGCGCATCTGGCCAGTTCCAGCGCTGTTGGCCGGGCTGGTCGGTGGCCGCATTGGTAGACCGTTGGCGCAGTTAGGATTGAAATTGCCTGCGCCGTGGGACGTTTAGCCGTCGTCCTCGACCATGTGCCGCTTCAACAGCGGCCATTGCAGACCTAGGAACACGAAGGTCAGGGGTAGGCTGGCGAAGGTCTTGAACGAGACCCAGAAATCGGTGGTCTGGCTGCGCCAGACGACCTCGTTCAGCGCCGCCATGAAGATGAAAAACATGATCCAGCGCTGGGTGAAAATGATCCAGCCGGCGTCATCGATCGGCAATGTCTCGCGCATCAGGTCCTTCAGGTATGATCGTCCCTGCAGCAGCCCAAAGCCGAGGATCAGGGCGAATATACCGTTCACGATGGTCGGTTTCATCTTGATGAAGGTCTCGTCCTGCAGCCACAGGGTCAGGCCGCCGAAGCAGGCGACCACGATGCCTGTTACCAGCGCCATGCGCGGCAGGTGGCGCGTCAGTACCCACGAGACCGTGAGTGAGGCCGCAATTGCAATCATGAAGAATACCGTCGAGACGAACAGCGGGCCGCTCACCCCGGCCAGCGCTTCGGCACCCGTCATCGGCTCGATCAGCCCGGAGACTGCGGGGAACTCCAGTAGCTCGCGGCCATAGCGAAAGCTGGCGAAGAAGACGGCGAGCGGGCCGATTTCCAACAGGATCTTGAGCAGCGGGTTCACATTTTTTGTTGTCATGGTCAGGGTATCTAATGGCCGGAAACGCTGATGTCACGCCCCGATCACTCCCCTGACCCGGTCAGCGCGCGGGCAAAGTCGGCGGGGTCGAAGGGGGCGAGGTCGTCGATCTTCTCGCCGACGCCGATGGCGTGGATCGGCAAGGCGAAGCGGTCGGCCAGCGCCACCAGGATGCCGCCCTTGGCGGTGCCGTCGAGCTTGGTCATCACCAGGCCGGACACATCGGCGATCTTCTGGAATATCTCGACTTGGCTGAGCGCATTCTGGCCGGTGGTGGCATCCAGCACTAAAACGGTATTGTGCGGGGCATCCGGGTCTTTCTTACGGATGACGCGGACGATCTTGGCCAATTCCTCCATCAGATCGGCGCGGTTCTGCAGGCGGCCCGCCGTGTCGATCAACAGAATGTCGGCGCCGTCTTCCTCGGCCTTGGTCATGGCGTCGAACGCAAGGCTGGCGGGGTCGGAGTTTTGCGGCGCGGTCATCACCGGCACCCCGGCCCGCTCGCCCCAGATCTGGAGCTGTTCGACGGCGGCGGCGCGAAACGTGTCGCCCGCGGCGATGACCACGGATTTGCCCGCGCCTTTAAGCTGGCTCGCGAGCTTGCCGATGGTGGTGGTCTTGCCGGAGCCGTTGACGCCGACCACCAGCACCACCTGCGGCCGCTTTGCATAGAGCGGCAGGGGGCGGGCGACGGGTTCGAGAATGCGCGCAATCTCGGCCGCCAGCGCCTGCTTAATCTCAGCCGTCGAGACCCGCTTGCCGAAGCGGCCATCGGCGACGCGGGCCGACAGCTTCAGCGCCGTCTCGACGCCCATGTCGGCGGTGATCAGCAGCTCCTCCAAGCTCTCGAGCATGGCGTCGTCGAGGATGCGGGTCTTGACCGCCTCGGCGCTAGTGCCGGTAACCGCCCCAAGAGCGCGAGCCAGCAGGCCGGGTTTGCGAGGTTCGGCGGGTTTCGGTCCGGGTGCGGCGGTCGTTTCGACCCGGGGTGCGGAGATTGTTTCGACCTGGGGTGCGGGCGGAGGCGGAAGCGGTGCGATCTCGACAACATCGATGCCGGTCACCTCGGCGGCGACTTCCTTCGGCACCTCTGCGACAGTTTCGTCCGTCGCCTGTTCGACAATAGCCTCCAACCCGGCGTCGAGCTTCGACGAGGACTTGAACAGCCGCTCTTTCATTTTCTTGAAGAAGGACATTGGCCCCCGCGCGATGTGATTTGGCGTTGCTTAGCGTCAGATGTCGCCGAGGGAAACCCTCAGGCGGCGAGACGGGTACCGTTATCGGCGGTGATACGGGCAGCAACGATGTCGCCAACGGGCTGTTCGCTGGCAAACTCGACCTCGGCGAAGCCCTCGGTGCGGCCCATGAGGGGGCGCTCCATCAGGACGTTGTGCCAACGGCCGATCTGAGCGGCCAAATAACCCGCCACCCGCGCATCGCCCGCCGCGCGCAGCCGCCCTGCCCGCTCCTTGCGAACCGCCTTCAGAACCTGGGGCATGCGGGCCGCCGGGGTGCCGGTGCGGGCGCTGTAGGGGAAGACGTGGAGCCAGGTCAGGCCGCAATCCTGGATCAGCTTCAGCGAGTTCTCAAACATCGCCTCGGTCTCGGTCGGGAAGCCGGCGATGATGTCGGCGCCGAAGACCATTTCGGGGCGCCGGGCGCGGATATCCTCGCAAAAGCGGACGGCGTCGTCGCGCAAGTGCCGGCGCTTCATGCGCTTCAGGATCATGTCGTCGCCGGCTTGCAAGCTGAGATGCAGGTGGGGCATCAGCCGGGGCTCGTCACCGATGGCGTCGATCAGGGCTGGGTCGGCCTCGATCGAGTCGATCGAACTGATCCGCAGGCGGGCAAGGTCGGGGACCAGCCGCAGGATGCGCTGCACCAGATCGCCCAGCGGCGGGCGGCCCGGCAAATCGGCGCCCCACGAGGTCAAATCGACGCCGGTCAGCACCACCTCGTTGAAGCCGCGCGCAACCAGGCGGCTGATCTGCTCGACGACGACACCGGCGGGAACGCTGCGCGAATTTCCCCGCCCATAGGGGATGATGCAGAAGGTGCAACGGTGGTCGCAGCCGTTCTGGACCTGAACGTAAGCCCGTGCACGGGTGCCGAAGCCGTCGATCAGGTGGCCGGCGGTCTCGGTTGCCGACATGATGTCGTCGACCATCACCGCCTGGCTGTCGCCGATGAAGTCGCGGGCCTCGGCGATGCCGGTCCAGGTCGCGGCCCGCATCTTCTCCAGATTGCCGATGACCTGATCGACCTCGGGCATGGCGGCGAAGGTTTGCGGCTCGGTCTGGGCGGCACAACCGGTGACGATCAGCCGGGCCTGCGGGTTCTCGCGCTTGAGCTTGCGGATCTGCTGGCGGGCCTGACGGACGGCCTCGCCGGTCACCGCACAGGTGTTGACGATAACGGCATTCTGTAGCCCGGCACCGGCCGCAAGATCGGTCATCGCCTGGGTCTCGTAGGCGTTCAGGCGGCAGCCGAAGGTGGCGAACACCGGGGCGGTCATGACACCGTTGCCAGGAATTCGGGCGAGAGGTAGCCCTCGAAGACATGGGCGATTGGGCCGGTCATCATGACGTGGCCGTTCTCCAGCCATTCGATCTCGAGCGCGCCGCCATCGACGTTGATGGTGGCGCGGCGCTCCAGAAGGCCCTTGCGAACCCCGGCAACGACTGTCGCGCACGCGCCAGAGCCGCAGGCCAGCGTGATCCCGGCCCCGCGCTCCCAGACCCGGAGGCGAACCTCGTGGGCTGAGATGATTTGCGCGAACTCGACATTGGTGCGGGCCGGGAAGAAGGGGTGATGCTCCCACTCCGGCCCAACCTCGGCCAGCTGAACCGCCTCGGCATCGGCGACGAAGAAAATGCAATGGGGGTTGCTCATGCTGACGGCGCCTGGGGTGCCGGGCAGCGGCAGCGAGACGGTATCGGCCTCCCGCGCCAGCGGAATGTCGCGCCAGCCAGTGCGGGCCGGTCCCATGTCGATGCGGATACGACCATCGGCGAGGCGTTCGCCGGTCAACCGCCCGTTGGCGGTCTGCATGGCGGTGGTCCCTGCCCCGCTCTCGTCCATCAGCAGATGGGCGATGCAGCGGGTGGCGTTGCCGCAGGCCCCGGCGCCGGTTCCGTCGGCGTTCCAGAAGGTGACCTTTGCATCGGCTGTATCGCTGTCGGCGATCACTGCGAGCTGGTCGAAGCCGACGCCCCGATGCCGGTCGCCCAACGCGCGGGCCAGTTCAGGCGTAAGCGGATCGCCCGCGCCGCGCGCGTCGATGATCACGAAGTCATTGCCCAGGCCGTGCATCTTGAGAAAGCGCAGGCCGGGAGACCTGTCTGAAGTCCGCCGATCCATGGGGGCGGTATATAACCCCACCGGCCCCGGTGCGAAAGGGGGGAAGGGTATCGGGCAACATGCCGGCAAACAGCGGCAATGAGACATCGCAATTGAAACACCAATGAAACCAATTTGCCTTCACATCGGGATTATTTCTCCTCAGTTCCGCCACCGTTATCGACAAAACTATTCACGTCATTGATCTAAAATTTGTTCCATGGCCGAGGAGTGCGTGTTTTTATGAGTTCTACGCTGTTGCGTTAGGTAGCCGGCTCGCCACGTCAGCGTGACAAGGTGTACTTCGACAACGAAGCGGGGGATCCATGCTTCACCTATCAGTATTTGCGACATTGCTGGCAGTGACCGCCGCGATCGGCGGCGCATCACCCGGCAAAGATCCGGAAAATTGCACGCGGACCGGCAAGGCCGAGTTGAGAATTTCCGCTTGCAGCGAAGCAATCTTGTCCGAAGGCTTTCTCGGCAGCAATGTCGCCGCTGCGTATCGTTTGCGCGGGCTTGCCTTTAGCGATGCGCGAGACTACCGCCGCGCGATCACTGACTATGATTGGGCACTGCGGATCAACCCAAGTGACTCCGCAGTCTATTTCGAACGCGCGACCGCCTATACGCGCCTGCAAGATTATTCCCAGGCGATCGAGGACTATGACCGGTCGCTGCACCTCGAGCCGGGCAATCCGCAGGCCTATTTCCTGCGCGGAGTCAACAACTACCAGCTGGGCGAGCATTCCCAGGCGATCATCGACTATGGCCAGGCGCTGGTTCTCGATCCGGAATATTCGCCTGTTTACAACGAACGCGCCTGGGTATTGTACCTGGTGGGGCGAAATTCCGAGGCACTGGAAGATACGGCGCAGGCGCTGTCGCGGCACCCGCGCATGGCACCGGCGCTTGATACCCGTGCGCATGTGCTGGCCGCACTGGGGCGGCCGAGCGAGGCGCTGATTGAATTCGAGCGCGCCATCGACGCCGGCGGCAAGTCGTTTGTGAGGATGTATCAGAAGGCGCTGATCCGGCACGGCCACTATACTGGCGAGACCGACGGGGTCTATGGTGCGGAGGTCCGCGCGGCGTTGGCGGCCTGCCTGGAGGAACATTGCCGGTTGGTGAAATAGCGCCGGGATTTGACGCGGTTTGCACCACATCGGTCGACGCTTGCGCGGTGACCTCTGATACCAAGGCGCAATGACCGTGCCTAACCCGATAATCCGTCATTGCCGGGCTTGACCCGGCAATCCAGGATCTTTCTCAACGGCTTAAGAACTGGATGCCCGTGTCAAGCACGAGCATGACATGGGTTGGTGTCAACGCGCGTCGGTCTGAGTTGGTTAAAAAAGTTCGCGTGATCCGGAATTTTTCGGGGAATCTTTGGTCTGTCCTGTTGGAGAGGTACGAATTGCACGCCTCTCTGGTACGGCCATCAGGCCGACCGGGCAGCTCCATGAAAGGGAGATACAAAGATGAGGAAGCTTTTCATTGCTCTGACCGCGGGTGCGATCGGCATGACCGGCGCTGCATATGCCGCTTCGTTCGCCGACATCGACTCGAATGGCGACGGCGCGATCACCACGGAAGAGTTCGCCGCCGCATATCCTGACTCGGGTCAGGATGCGTGGACTGCTGCCGACGCCAACGGTGACGGTGCATTGAGCGCGGATGAGCACGTCGCGGCTGTCGCGTCCGGTGTGCTTCCGGACGAATAAGCCCCAGTTTGAGCAGGATCCCCGTCGCCGTTCAGGCGGCAGGGATTTTTTGAGATTCAGGTCAATCGATTAATCGTAGTCGCGACTGCCCCGCGGATCATCGAGAGCGTCGCGAAATTTTCCAATCCCTGCATGACCTAATTAGCAGCCTTGGCCCGCAATGCGGCGTAGTGGGCGAGAAGCCCGGCGGTGGAGGCGTCCAGCCCTTCTGTTCCAGCGCTGCCCAGTACCGAGGGCAGCAGGCGCGCCGCCAGCTCCTTGCCCAATTCCACCCCCCATTGGTCGAACGAATTGATGTTCCAGACCGCCCCCTGGACGGCGACCTTGTGCTCGAAAAGCGCCATCAGGCGGCCAAGTGTTGCCGGGTCGAGGCGGCGATAGAGGATCGTTGTCGACGGCCGGTCGCCGGGGAAGGTGCGGTGCGGGGCCAGCCGGTCGATCTGGCCGGGCTCCACGCCGCTCAACGCCATCTTGGCCCGAACCGCGTCCTCGTCCTTGCCGAACGCCAATGCGGCGGACTGGGCCAGGGCGTTCGCGGCCAGCTGGGCGTGGTGGTCGCCGATCTGCTCCTGTGGCACGGCCGCCAGCAGAAAATCGACCGGAATGGTGTCGGTGCCCTGATGGATCAACTGGAAGAAGGAATGCTGGCTGTTGGTGCCGGGCTCGCCCCAGACCACTGCAGCGGTAGCCATGCTGACGGGGCGATTGTCGCGGCCAATCCGCTTGCCATTCGACTCAAGCTCGACCTGCTGGACATAGGCAGGCAGGCGCGCCAGCCGCTGGTCGTAGGGCACCAGGGCGGTGGTCGGCCAGCCCATCGCATTGCGCCGCCAGATGCCGATCAGGGCCAGCAGCACCGGAAGGTTGCGCTCCAACGGCGCGAAGCGGAAATGGTCGTCCATCTGCAGGGCGCCATCGAGGAAGGCGCGGAAGTTGGCGGCGCCGATGGCGATGGCGAGTGGCAGGCCAATTGCGGACCAGGTGGAGAAACGGCCGCCGACCCAGTCCCAGAAGCCGAACACCCGGCGGTCGTCGATGCCAAAATCACGTGTTGCCGCGAGGTTAGTCGAAGCCGCCGCAATATGGCAGCCCGCGGCATCGCCCAACGCGCCGGCCAGCCATGCCCGCGCGGAGGCAGCATTGGTCATGGTCTCCTGCGTGGTGAAGCTTTTCGAGGCGACGATGACCAGTGTGCGGGCCGGATCGAGCGGCTTCAGCGTGTCAGTCAAATGAGCGCCATCGACATTCGAGACGAAATGCAGCCGTGGTCCATCATGCCAGGGCGCCAGTGCCAGCGTCGCCATTTCCGGCCCGAGCGCCGAGCCGCCGATGCCGATGGCGACAACATCGGTGAATGGCGCGCCCGACTGGCTGGCATAGCGGCCGGTGCGGAGATCCTCGGCGAAGGCCAGAAAGCGGTCGAGGGTTTTGTGGATGGCGGGCACAACGTCGATGCCATCGACCAAAATACGCGCGCCCGCCCCGGAACGCAGGGCGGTGTGCAATACCGCGCGGCCCTCGGTAATGTTAACCGGCTCGCCCGCGAGCATGGCGTCGCGCTTGACCTCGACCTCGGCGGCGCGGGCAAGGGTGAGAAGGGCCGCGAGGGCGGCGGTGTCTATCTTCTCCTTCGAGAAGTCGACGAGCAGGTCGTCGAGGTTGGCCGACAGGGCGGCGAAGCGGGACTGGTCCTGCGCGAACAGGTCACACAAGTGGACGGGCTTCAGCCGGGCCGCTTCGTGATGTACCCGCTGCCAGATGGATTCGAGTGTCATATTGGCCCTTCCCGTTTCAGGATGACAGAGTCCGCCGGACCGCATCCTGCCAGCCGGCATATTTGGCCTCGCGCACCGCTTCATCCAGCGTTGACTCGAAGCGGCGCTCCAGCGCCCAGCTTCGGGAAAATTCCTCGGCTTGCGGATAAACTCCCGCGTGCATGCCCGCCAGCCAGGCAGCGCCCAGCGCGGTGGTCCCCAGTATCCATGGCCGGTCGACCGGCGCTCCGATGATGTCCGCCAGGAACTGCATGGTCCAGTCGTTGGCGGTCATGCCGCCATCGACCCGGAGGATGGTGTCCGCGGAAGTTGCCCAGTCGCCCTTCATCGCCTCAAGCAGATCGCGGGTCTGATAGCCGACGCTTTCCAGCGCCGCCTTGGCGATCTCGGCCGGGCCGGTGCCGCGCGTCAGGCCATAGATGGCACCACGGCATTCGGCGTCCCAGTAAGGCGCGCCGAGGCCAACGAAGGCCGGGACCAGGTAGACCGATTGTGCCGGGTCGGCTTGCTCGGCCAATGGCTGTGTTTCGGATGCAGCGCTGATGATCTTCAGCCCGTCGCGCAGCCATTGCACGACCGCGCCGGCGATGAAGATTGACCCCTCAAGCGCATAGGTGGGATTGCCATCTAGCTGATAGGCGATTGTGGTTAGCAAGCGGTTCTTCGAGGCAACCGGTGCCGCCCCGGTGTTCAAAAGCGCAAAGCAACCAGTCCCGTAAGTTGATTTCATCATGCCGGGTTTGAAACATGCCTGCCCCACGGTCGCAGCCTGCTGATCGCCGGCAACGCCGCAGATCGGAATTTCGCGCCCGAACAGATCCGCCTTGGTCACACCATAGTCGGCAGCGCAATCCCGGACTTCGGGCAGCATCGCCATAGGAACGCGCAGGAGGTCACACAGCGTCTCGTCCCAGCGACCATGGTGGATATTGTAGAGCATTGTGCGTGATGCATTGGTGGCGTCGGTGGCATGCACCGCGCCACCGGTCAGGCGCCAGATCAGGTAGCTATCGATGGTGCCGAATATCAGCTCCCCACGCTCGGCGCGGACCCGGGCGCCGTCGACATTGTCGAGGATCCACGCTGCCTTGGTGCCGGAGAAATAGGGGTCTAGGAGGAGGCCGGTCCTGGCCGTAATCGCAGCCTCATGACCCTCCGCCCGCAGGCGAGCGCAGACCGGCGCCGTGCGACGGTCCTGCCAGACGATCGCATTGTAGACCGGCTGACCGGTGGCCTTGTCCCAGATGACGGTCGTCTCGCGCTGGTTGGTGATACCAATTGCAGCGATTTGCCTGGGGTTGATATTCGCTTGCTTGATCGCATTCTGGCAGGTCGTGACGGTGGTGGCCCAGATATCTTCGGGGTCGTGCTCGACCCAACCGGAATCGGGGAAATGCTGCGGGAACTCCTGTTGACCGGTGGCGACGATCTCGCAGCGCTGGTTGAACACGATCGCCCGGCTGGAAGTGGTGCCCTGATCAATGGCGAGGATAAAGCTGGTCAATTGTCTCCCTCCCGATCATCCGAACGTCCGGCACTCGAAGCACCTGCGCTAAAGCGTAGCCGAGATTGACACCTCTCGCCATGCGCGAATATGCGGTTCTGGGTCGCGGCACCGACGGAGCATATTTTTAGTTAAAGAAAACCTCGTTAAGTGATGTTATAATTTGATAATATCAGAGTTTAATTCACCCATTTTGATATGTATCCCGGTGCCGTGACCATCCAGAGAAGCGAAGGTGGTTTTGCTTGCCAATTTCACCATTTACCGGCGTCCATGGCGCCGAAATCAACGGGCGCTGCCTGCCGATACGACGGGAGGCCGCAAGCATGATGAAGTTGACCCGGCAACTGAATCATCGGGCTCCCAGAGCACTCATCCTTCAAGTTTTGACTTAGGATATTCCTTTAAGATGCTTTGTTTCAACAATACATTTAATTTAAGGTTTGCGAATCATTGGAATTGCGTTAGCGCTTAGATTGCAATGCATGAAAGATTTCTCCCGTATAAGTTGCATTGCCTCAGACTGGAAAGGTGAGATTGCGATGACTGATGTCGTTGAGATTGCAAATGAGCGCCGCGTCAGGCTCGCCGCTGAGATCGGCAAGTTGGACGACTTTCTCCGCATGGCGGAGTCGCTGATGAAAGACGGTGTGTTGGAAACGCCCAAAACCTCAAACGCCGAAAACGAGAAGGCCACAAAGTCAAACGGCCCGGCAAAAACGCTCTCCGATTCTTCCAACAGCAAAAGCACGGGAGTGGACATCGATGACTACTCTGTCCGCGAACTGAAGACCGAGGACAAGTTGTTTGGTGCGCTCACCAAAAACACCGAAGCCTCGGCAGAGAGACAGGGGATCTTCCGTCGAGCCAGCTCCTAGGCCGCGCGGTCGATAGTCACTTCTCTGGTGATCTGGCAACGATAGATCTCGATGCGAGAAACTGGGGCCAATGTGTGGGCGGCGAAGAATCCATCTGTCGCCGCC
>DATLAW010000085.1:0-6476 GCA_035527255.1 Thermohalobaculum sp.
GGGACGCAAATCTGGCGCCGCTGCCGCCGGCCGAGCAGTCGCGGGTGCATCCACGGGTTTGGGTCGCGACCCCGGCCCCGACCGTGGCGCGCACCGAGCGTGATCTGGCCACTGGCGGGCTCGATTTAGCCCATGAGGAGGGCGACGGCACAACCCGCCTCGACCACGGCTGGACCTTCGGCGATGTGGTCCGGCGGCGCTACCACATTGACCCGGACGATCCGACGTCGGCCCGCGTCGACTGGCAGGGAACCCAGACCTACAGCCGTCCCGGTGCCTTCGACATCCGGATCGAGGCAACCCAAAGCGTCAGTTGCACCGCCACTGATTTCATCGTCCACGCAACGCTGGAGGCGCATCGTGACGGCCACCCGGTCTTCTCGCGCCGTTGGCTCGAACATATCCCGCGCGATGGTGTCTGACCTGTCTGGAGGATTTTCCAGCTAAGGCTGGTCGCCCTTGCTGGAAAATGCTCTCGACCACGATGACCGATGGTTCGATCGTCTCACGTCATCTCGCCCCAACCGCTCAGCGGATGCACCAGCCGCCATCGACCGGCAGGACATGCCCGGTGACAAACGACGATGCGTCAGAGGCCAGGAAAACTACCGGCCCCACCAGCTCCTCCGGCGCACCCTTGCGCTCCAGCGGCGTACCCGCCTGAATCTTGGCGATCATCTCCGGCGTATCGTATCGCCCGGTGCTGCTTTTCATCTGCGAGGTCATGTAGCCGGGCGCGATGGCGTTGACCCGGATGCCGTGCCGGCCCCACTCGGAGGCGAAATGGCGGGCCATGTGGTCGACCCCGGCCTTCGAGGCGCCATAGCTGGTCAACCCTTCGAAGGCGACCAGGCTGCCAGACGACGAGATCATCACGATCGACCCGCCGCCGCCCTGCGCAATCATCTGCCGGCCGGCGAGTTGGGCGCAGGTAAAGGCGCTGGTCAAGTTCACATCGATGATCCGCCCCCAAACCTCGGGATCGACGTCCTCGGCCGCTTCAGCACCACCGACGCCGTGATTGACCACCATGATGTCGAGCTTGCCAAAGGCGGCGACGGTCGCGCTGATCAGGCCTTCGCATTGCTGGCGGTCGGTCGCCTCGAAGGTGATCTCGAGCACCGGATAGCCGTCGGCCCGAAGCTCCGCCGCTGTTTCGGCGACCACATCGGCGCTGCGCCCACAAATCGTGACCGAAGCGCCAGCCTCGGCCAACCCCCGAGCCATCGCCCGGCCAAGGCCGCGACCCGAACCGGTTACGATTGCAACCTTGCCGGTAAGATCGAAAACTCGCGCCCCATTTTGCCCGTTCACTGTCCGCCTCCCGCAATGGCCCTAGCTTCGAGCGCCATCATGCGCCGTGCCATCGTATTCGGCAATATGGCACAACCGCCCGCTGGGACCATCTGCCGCGTTAGGCCAGCATATCGACCCTTGGCACCTTGTCGGGTATACGTTCAAACGAGATCAGTGCAATCGGAGCAACAAGCATGGGTCAGGGTGGGCAGGACGACCGCGAGAAGGCATTGCAACTGCACCGGAGCGGGCAGTTTGCGTTGGCGCGCGCAGCGTATCAGGCGCTGCTCGCTGATGCCCCCGACGATGCGGACTTGCTGGGATTGATGGGTGTGCTCGCCTTACAGGACGAACGCACCGATGATGCGGAGGCGCTCCTCACCCGGTCGTTGGCGGCGGGCGGCGCGGTGCAAATACATCTGCGCAACCTCAATAATTACCTCGTGCTGTTGAAGGAGGCCGCACGCACGGACGA
Organism: Thermohalobaculum sp.; assembly: GCA_035527255.1. Lineage (GTDB taxonomy): Bacteria > Pseudomonadota > Alphaproteobacteria > Rhodobacterales > Rhodobacteraceae > Thermohalobaculum. Next base: position 1,772 of record DATLAW010000085.1, read on the forward strand.
TGCACGCGCGCTGGTCGCGGTGAACCTGCCGGAATGGCCCGAGGACGTTGTGCCGACTGCGACCGAGCGGGGAACGGTTCTGTCGCTGATCGAGGCGCTGCTGTTGCTGGACCAACCCGCGAAGGCGCGCCACCTGCTGAACCGAGCCATACCAGAACGATCCAACGACGCAGTGGCCCTGAGCTTGGACGGCCGATTGTGTCTGGCGGAGGACGATGCAGGAGCCGCGCTCGGAGTCCTATTGCGTGCCGTCGAACTCGCACCGGACAATTGCGAGCCGCTGATCGCTCTCGGCTATGCCCAGGACCAGTTGGGCCTGCACGACGATGGCCGAAAAACAGCCGATCGGCTCGCCCGGGGCTGGGCAGCATACTCCGCCCCAAGGAAGCGGTCGCAGCGGGCGGCGATCCTGGTGTTGAACCCGGTGCCAACCAGCGTTGGCGAATCGAAGGGCGGCCTGCAAGGGCTTCATTTTTCGTCTAACTATCCTGGTGAGATCGTCTCAAAGATGCGCGACGAATTCCAGTTCATCTCGCTGTTCGCTGATTTGCCGGCGAGCGCACTGCCGCAGATTCTGCCGCCAGCGGATGTGGTGCTGAACAACATCGTCAATTCGGAAGCGCTGAACGTTCCCGGCAGGCTGGAAACCGTTTGCGCCGCGGTCGATCGGATCGGGCTGCCGATCATCAACCACCCGGACCAGGCGTTCCGGACGACACGGCAAAAGAACGCCCTGTTACTTGAAGGCATCCCGAACCTGAAGGTGCCGCGGATCGAGCGATACCGAAGCGATTTGGCCTCGACGCAAGAAATCGCCGACGACATCGGCAAGAATCTCGGCTTCCCTGTGATCCTGCGCAAGCCCGATGCACATGCGAGTTCGGACCTGCAACTACAGATCGAGAGCGAGCCGACCGCAGTTCTTGTGCCGGATCGGGCCGCCCTCGTCGCGCATATGGCACGTTGGAGCTGGCGCGAATTCTACGCCATCGAGTTTGTCAATCTGAAGCGCAAAGACGGATTCTACCGCAAGCTTCGCGTCGTGTACGTCGACCGTGAGGTCATCGTGAGTATGGCGGGAATCGGCCGGCTATGGATGGTGTCGGGCTGGCGCGCGAAACAGCAGGGTATCGACTTTTACCGTGCCAACCCGCACACGATCGAGGAATGCAACAGTATCGTCAGTGACCCGGAAGGGCAACTCGGGACCGAGGTCATGTTGACCCTCGAAGCTATAGGGGCCCAGATCCCGCTCGACATCTTCGGCGTTGATTTTGACGTGGACCACGCCGGCAAGGTGGTGTTTTTTGAGGCATCCGCAGCGATGATCTTGCATGCCAACCATCTGCACGCGCCACTTGATGTGCGGCTTCCAGGGGAACAATTCGAGCGGATCGACGACGCCTTCCGGAACTTGGTCGCACGACGAACAGCCGAGGCCGGCAGAGTGGCGCCCGCGGTTTAACCGGGCAACCGCCTTCTCAACCGCCGTTCTGGCGCCGGATCACCGCCGATAGCGGCGCCAACCGGGCCAGGGCGCCGGAACCTTGTTCACCCCAAAGTTGCAGGGCCAGGATCACCTGCTCATCCGGAACCGCGAAGACCACCGCACCACCGCGGGTGACGGCATCAGCGGAGGCCAGGTCCAGCACCGCAACGATCTCCGCTGCGCTGGCGCCGGCTGGAATCGTGAAGCGACTGAGCCCAACAACCGTCGCGCCCAACTCCGTAGAGCGCATTCTGGGGCGCGCTTCCGACCCGACGCTATGATCCAAATATGCGAAGCCCAGTGGCGTCAGGGCGCCCAACATGCCATTCATTACCGCGGTATCGGGCGGCGCCGTAGCATCCAGCGTGCGTGTTGCGGCTATTGCCATCGGCAACCGCTGAATCAGCGTAAGGGTCCGGATCGAGGCATCCAATTCGGCCATTCCGTATTCTAACCCCGCCCCGCCAGACGCGCCCCGCGCCACCAGCGGCAGTTCCGCAACCACCTCGAAACCCGCATTGCGGGCGGCGGTCGCTGTCTCCAGATCGCCCCCGCCGCCGGCAACGACGCCGATGGTCAATGGCATGGTCATCGAGAACAGCACATCGTGCAGCAACGGAGTCGAGGCCGTGTTGTCGAGAACCACCGCCACCAACGGGATGCCCTCCTCGGCAAAGTAAGGTGCTGCATTGACCGACAACGCCGGGCCGGACAGCTCGACCGGCGCGAGCGTCTCGGCTTGCGGCGCCACACCGTCGGAGGCACCGGCGGTGGTATAGGCGGGTTCAGTAGAAACCTCGATGCCGCCGATCATCACCGGCCCGGTTGGGGCCTCCACAACTTCGGGCGGAGGCGGCGGCGCCGGCGGCGGCAGCACATAGATCGACAGCGCGGCGGCGATGGCCGCACTAAACAGCACTCCGACCAACAAACCCCTGACGAACTTCCAGAACCAGCGTGGACGCTCTTCATCATCGACGGTTTTCTTGCGCATCGCAGCACCCCAGCCCCAGAGGTTATTCCTTGCCCGCACGTCACCCATTGCTTGACGCGCGGTTGCCTGTCGCGGCATCTATATCCACAACCTGCGGCGGGCGCTACTGCCGAGACCGCGCTGAGAACAGAAAGTCGCCCCGCGATGCTGCTGCTAATCGATAACTACGACAGCTTCACCTACAGCCTCGTTCACTATCTGGGTGAACTTGGCGCCGAAGCCCAAGTTGTGCGCAACGACGAGATCACCGTCGCCCAGGCTTTTGCCCTGAAACCGCAGGCGATCGTCATCTCACCGGGCCCCCGCACCCCGGACGATGCCGGGATCTGCCTCGAGCTGGTCAGGACCGCGCCCGCCACCCTGCCGATCCTCGGCGTTTGCCTCGGCCATCAGGCCATCGGTCAGGCCTATGGCGGCGACGTGGTGCGCTGCCACGAGGTCCTGCACGGCAAGCTGTCCTCGATCACCCACACCGACACCGGACTGTTCAAGGGCTTGCCACAGGGCTTTTCCGTCACGCGTTACCACTCGCTGGTGGTCGACCCTACGACCCTGCCCGACTGCCTCGAGGTCACCGCTCGCTCGCAGTCCGGCGTGATCATGGGGCTGGCGCACAAGACCCGCCCGGTCTACGGCGTTCAGTTCCACCCGGAATCGATCGCCAGCGAGCATGGCCACGCATTGCTGAAGAATTTTTTGGCGCTGGCCATGGAACATCAGGGAGAGGCGGCATGAGTGATGCATTAAAACCCCTGATCGGCAAGGCCGCCGATGGCCCGCTGACCCGTGCCGAGGCCGAGGCCGCCTTCGCCATCATCATGTCGGGCGAGGCGACCATGGCCCAAATCGGCGGCCTGCTGATGGCGCTGCGCACCCGCGGCGAGGCGGTCGAGGAGATCACCGGGGCGGCGGCGGCGATGCGGGCCAAGGCGGCCCATGTCAAGGCACCGGTCGGCGCGATGGACATCGTCGGCACCGGCGGGGATGGCCGGGGCACGCTGAACATCTCGACTGCAGCCGCTTTCGTCGTTGCCGGTGCCGGCGTTCCGGTCGCCAAGCACGGCAACCGGGCACTGACGTCGCAATCGGGCACGGCGGATGCACTCTCACAGCTGGGCGTCAATGTCATGGTCCCGGCCGAGGTCGCGCAGGCGGCGCTCGATTCCTGTGGTATCTGCTTCATGATGGCGCCGATGCATCATGCGGCGATGAAGCATGTGATGCCGGCGCGGCTCGAGCTGGGGACGCGCACGGTCTTCAACATCCTCGGACCGCTGACCAACCCGGCGGGTGTGAAGCTGCAATTGACCGGCGCCTTCTCGCCGGCGCTGCTGCGCCCGATGGCCGAGACCTTGCAGGCGCTCGGCACCGAAGCCGCTTGGCTGGTGCATGGCTCGGACGGAACCGACGAGATCTCGATTGCCGGGGCAAGCACGGTGGTTGCGCTGAAGGATGGCGTGATCTCCGAGTACGAGGTGCATCCGGAAGACGCCGGGCTGCCGGTTCATCCGTTCCGCGAGATCATCGGCGGCGCGCCGGAGGAGAATGCCGTCCGGCTGCGCGCGCTGCTGGATGGCGCAGCGGGCGCGTATCGCGACGCGGCGCTGTTGAACTCGGCCGCGGCGCTGGTGATCGCGGGGCGGGCGGGCGACCTGAAGGAGGGCGCCGCCATGGCCGCTGAGAGCATCGACAGCGGTGCGGCGAAAGCCAAGGTCACAGCGCTGGCAGCGGCAACGAGCGGGTGAAGCGCATGGCCGGTCGCGGCTCTGTGTGCATCTGACGGCTTGGAGATATTAATCAGACATCCTCAGGCTGGTCTCGAGCACCGGTTCTTGACCCAATGCGGAAGTTCGGCCTGATCGCTGTCGACGCCGAAACCAACTGTAGACGACGGTCAATCCGCCGACATCGCCAATATGCTGATCGCAGGGCTTTCGGAGTGAAATCGATTGTTGGCGCCTGGCAAAATGTCGGCGCGCGCCGATCTGGGGCGATCGCCTGGATAGACCCGAAAAGCGGATCGTGATGGGCACTCGCCAGTTCATTCAGATCTGATTAACCCGGCTCGATCCGTTTCGAACACTAGGCCGTGTGGACGGATTGACTCACCCTATCGATTGAGGATTCACGCGGCAAAGATTGTGTGATTCATGAATAGCCGACGAATAGGGGAGTGTCGGCTATGTCTACGAAGATGACGGATGCGGATTGGGAGATTGCGT
>DATLAW010000086.1:0-6518 GCA_035527255.1 Thermohalobaculum sp.
TTTGATGTAGATCACGCGGTCCGGCGTGGATCGGGGCCGGGTCAGGCGACCAGCACGTATACTTTGCGCAGGGTCTCGGAGATGTCCCAACGGCCCGACCAGCCCTTGGGGAGTGTTACAACCGCACCTGGGGTGAGTAGCCGTATCGTGCCATCGGCGTCGGTAATGGTGCCGCGCCCGCCGACAATCGAGCAGACCTCGGTATCGCCGCGATCGACGATCGACCAACCGCCGGGCGTGCACTCCCAGACACCGACCGCGACCGGGCCATCCTTGGAAATCTCGCGGTGGGAGACCTGGGGATCTCCCTGGTCGAACCCGACTCGAACGCCAGCCGGATCGAGGGCCATGCTGGCGGCGCCTGCAATCGATGGAACATTTGCGGTCATCTGCGTCGTCTCCCGTCGCCGATCAAGATTTGTCCCGCTTGGCTGATCCAGTGTTTCGCACGCGCCCCGGCGCTGACGCAAGATGGGGCATGAGAACGCTGGACGTTCTCACGCCTGGCTTCGATGGCACCCTACGCAGTGCCGGGGTTGTCCTCAGACCAGCGCCATGACCCGGCTGGGGCCGCCGCTGCCGCCGCGCCATTTGGGGGCACCGACGATCAGAGTGGCGCCGGTGGCGGGGAGGCTGCCGAGGTTGGCGACGTTCTCCAGCCCCCAGCGGCCGGTGGGCAGCCAGGCGTAGTGGGTGGCGAAATCGGCCGAGATGCCGTGATCAAGCGACAGCGTGTCGGAGGCCATGCCGATGGCGGTGGTCTGCTCCAGCAGCATCTGGGTCGCCTCGACGTGGAAGCCGGGGTAGTGCTGCTTGCCCTCGGCATCGGCGCCGCGAAACTTGTCGGAGTTCACATGGGCGTCGTAGCCGGAATTCATCGCCACACAGCAGCGATCCGGGAATGGGCCGTTGGCAGCGATCCAGGCTTTCAGGTCATCGGGGGTCAGGCGGGTGTCGGCGTCGCCCGACGCGCGATCACGGATATCGACGATGGCGAGCGGGACGACGAGGTTCTCGACCGGGATCTCGGCGACGCTTTGGCCATCGGCGGAGAAGTGCAGGGGGGCGTCGATATGGGTGCCGGTGTGCTCGTTCAGCGCCAGCTCGAACAGGTTGAAGCCGTTGTCCTTGAAGTTGAACTTTTGCGCCAGGGTGATGCCGGGGGTGCCGAAATAGGTTGGGAAGTCGTGGTGCAGCTCGTGGGTCAGGTCGGCGACGCTGGCAGCACCGGCGGCGAGTGCGGGTGCGGTGAAGCTGGTCGCGGCGGCGGCGACCGCAACGGCGGGTGCTGCCTTGAACAGGTCACGGCGGCTGAGCATGCGTTGCTTGACGTTTTCAATGACGCAGTGATGGCACATGGGTGTCTCCCTCGGTTTGTGGCGGGCGTTAATATGCCCAAGGTTTATGGTAGTCGAAATTCAGGCGCGGGCAAGTCCGGCGGTGGGCTAACCCTGTACGATCAGCCAGAGGCCACTAAGGACCAGCAGTGCGCCGGTGGAGCGGTCGAGCAGGCTGCCGTGCGGCAGGATTTTCTCAGTGAGGACGAAGATTGCGATGGCGGCGATCCACAGCAGGTTCATCACCCCGCCGACGAACAGCAGCGCCATCAGCACCCAGCAGCAGCCGAGGCAATAGAGGCCATGCTCGAGCCCGATGCGGACGGCGCCACCGGTGCCCGGGCGCCAGTGGCTGGTCAGGAATTGGACCGGCGAGCGGCAATGTTGCAGGCAGGCCTGCTTTAGCGGCGTTACCTGGTAGGCCCCGGCGGCGATCAGCAGGGCGCCGCCGAGATAAGGGCTGGTGGCGACCATCATCGGCGACAGCAGGGTTGCCTGCTCGAGGCCCCATTGCAGCAGGGTGGCCAGGACCGAGAAGCCGGTCCAGACCGCGAGGTATCCGGCGGTGAAGGCGGCGGTGGCGGCGGCTGGGCGGTCCGCCTCGGGCCGTTTGCGGATGATCGCGGCGTGGAGCAGGATCATCGGCGCGGCGCTGGGGGTCATCATGGCGATCATCATCACCGCCCACATGACGAACATCAGGGCGAAATCGACGGTGCTCCACGGTTTTAGCGCGGGCATTGCCGTGCCCTGCATACCGGGGGCGAGGTTGAGGAGATAGAGCCAGGCGAGGCCCGTGATCGCGGCCAACCCCGCCACAACCAGCAAGCGGTCGCGGCGGGTCAACGCTTCGATGGCGTCAGTTACAGGCATCGGGTTATGGCGATCACCGGTTGGCCGAGTGAACCACGCCGGATGGCGCGTGGCGCATGAAGTGCCACTGGCCGTAGCTGTCGTTCAGGTCGAGCTTGATCGCACCGGTTGCCTTGGCCGAGCCGCTGCCGATCTCGGCCAGATCGAACTCGATGCCGCCGGGCATGTCGATCCGCACCCGGTGCTCGGGGCCGCCGCTATGCGGGGCGCGGATCGGCCGGCCGGTGGCGTCGAGGACGCCGGGTATCGAGACCCGCGCTGTGCGCGCATCAATGTCGACGTCGTAGTCGATCGGCTTGTAGAGGGTTGGATGCACCGTGCTCGACATCGCGTGGAACACCCACCAGTGGGTCTTGGCCTCGTCGGTCTCGCCGCCGTGCAGGACGGTCTTCAGGGCCGCGCGCTGGGCGTCGTTCGCGCGCGCGTCGATGATCGCCTGCATCTCGCCATTGCCCTCGAAGATCGGGCCGGGCCAGGCGTAGAGTATCGCTGCTCGCAGACCTGCGAGATCGACGTCGCCGAAGTGCCCCTTGTCGATATGCAGCACTTCGAATCCCTGGCAATGCCCCTGGCTCGGAATGTCCTCGAATTGACAGGGGCAGCCGTAGTTGCAGTTACAGTTGCCGAAGGCCTTGCCCTCGATATACCAGTCTACATGGGGCATGCGATCCTCCTGATCTTCACCAAAATTGTCCCAATGCCGCCCACCCAGGTATGGCGGGAGCCTAGCATGGTTGGTGTGTGCTGAAAAGTCTCGGGAGAGAAGGGTAGTGCCTCAGTTTGAATTTCTGCTTTGCGGACTTTGCTGCCATTGGCCACCCAGGCACAACGGATGGTCGCGCCCTCCCTTGGGGGAGGAAGGGCGCGGCCCGGCGGGCTACGCCCTTGATTCCGGGCCAGGTGCATGGGTGACGAGGTCCGCTTAGGGCTGATTTTGTTGAAAAACTCCGAAAGGCATTAATGCGCACACCATATGTTGTTTTTGAGACTCCCAATTTCCAGCATCTTGTAGCGAAAATCGTCGAAAATTGCTGCTCGCAGAGTTTTTCAACAAAATCGGCTCAAAGCAGAAATCCAAACTGAGGTACCACCGAGAGACGGCTGGCGCGGTCAGATCTCGTCGAGCTCGCCGTGGATCGCCACCATGTCGATGGTGGCCTCCTGCGGTTTGATTGCCCGGAAGCTCTCGGAGATGCCGGCGTCGATCATCTCGCGGGTGACGACGAGGAGGGTGTTAGGGTCGTGATCCTCGCACATCTCGCGCATGAAGCCGAGTTCTTCGGCCGCCACCGGGCGGGCGGCGTCGAGGTCGGGGGCGCCGTAGCTGTCGACGAAGTGCTGGGCGAGATGATCGATCAAAGCGTCATATTCGGTCTGCTCGATCTTGGCGGTGGCTACAAATGTGGCGCGGCCGAAGCTCTCCAGCCCGAGCCAGCCGTTGGCGAAGGCCTGGCGCGCCTTGCCGGACAGCGCGTCGTCGGTCCAATTCGAGAACTCGAAGCTGCCGGAGATCGCCCATTCGTCGGGCTGGGCGACCCGATCGAAGACCCGATCGTCGGAGTCATCGAAGCGTAGCGTGCGGGCGAGCCTCAAGACAGGTCCTCGAGCATGTTGGTCAGGGGGCGGATCTCGGTGGATTTGGCGGTTTTGATCAGCATGCCGCCGGTCTCGTCGATGCCGAGAAAGATGCCGCCTTCGGGCAATTCCTCGCCGATGCGCCAGGCGCGGTCGCGCCAGGCGGCGTGGATCGGCTTGAAGCCGCCGTCGAGCCAGGTGTTGATCCAGACCAGCGTGTGGCGCGACCAGCTTTGCAACAGCAGCAGCGGTGTGACGTCGATGCAACCTTCCTCGATCAGGCTGGTCCAGGTTGGTCGTTGGCCGGGTTCAATCTCGGAGGCCGGCGGCAGGTAGGGCATCTCGATGCCAATCACCAGCCAGTCGGGCTCGGCCTTTGGGTCGGTGGTGGCGGCGGCGACGCGCATCGATCCGCAATCGGCGCCGTTGACCTTGAAGCCGCTGGGCCAGACGTAGTGGATGGCGACCTCGGGCGGTGCCAGCGCGCCGAGCGCGTCGCCGAGGCCAAGCTGGACCGCGAAGGCGATGCCGAGGGACTGTTCCAGCGGCGCTTCCGGGGCCAGCACCAGCGCGGCGCGAAGGGTTGTCTCGTCGCGGGCCCAGCAGATCAGGCCGGCGTCGGTACCGAGCGCGGCAAGGGCGACAGCGTTTGCGAATGGGTCCATGCCGGGCCGGGTTTCCTCGCCCCTGAGACGCGGCGGGAAGCTGGGGTTTTCGGTTGGGTCCATCAATGGGTCAATCCAGCACGCCGCTGATGATCAGGCGCTCGGCGATGTCGATGAAGGCGCGGGCCTGGGGCAGATGCGGTTTGGCCGCAACGATAGGGGCGCCGCTGTCGCCGGCGAGGCGGATCTCGAGGTCGAGCGGAATCTCGCCGAGGAAGGGGATGCCAATCTTCGCCGCTTCGTCACGGGCGCCGCCATGGCCGAAGATGTGCGCCTCGTGGCCGCAGCTGGGGCAGATATAGGTCGACATGTTCTCGATCATGCCGAGCACCGGCGTGCCGGTCTTGCTGAACATATCGAGCGCCTTGCGGGCGTCGAGCAGGGCGACGTCCTGGGGCGTCGAGACGATGATCGCGCCGGTGACCTCGGCCTTCTGGCTTAGGGTCAGCTGGACGTCGCCGGTACCCGGCGGCAGGTCGATCAGCAGGATATCGAGGCGGCCCCACTGGACCTGGGTGAGGAACTGGGTCAGCGCGCCCATCAGCATCGGCCCGCGCCAGATCACCGCCTCGCCCTCGGGCACCATGAAGCCGATCGACATGGTCGTGACGCCGTGGTTGCGCAGCGGCAGGATGATCTTGCCGTCCGGCGACGAGGGCCGCCCGGAAATGCCGAGCATTCGTGGCTGCGACGGTCCGTAGACATCGGCATCCAACAGGCCGACGCGCTTGCCCGCGGCGGTAAGGGCGACGGCGAGGTTGGCGGTGACGGTGGATTTGCCGACGCCGCCCTTGCCGGAGGCGATGGCAATAATGTGGTCGACGCCGGCGATTTTCTTGCTGGCGGGTTCGACCGGCTTCTTGCGGCCGATGTTGAACTCCGGCGGCGGCCCTTTCGGCTGGCTTCCGGCGCTGGGCGACGGTGCGGTTGAGTGGGCCGTCAAAACTGCGGAGACCTTCTCGACGCCGGGCAGCCGTTCGACGGCGGCCTGGGCAGCGGCGCGGATGGGTTCCATGGCTGGGCCCTTGGCCGGATCGACCTCGATGACGAAGCTGACAGTGCCGCCGGTGACGGTGATCGCCTTGGCCATGTCGGCGGCGATCAGATCCTTGCCCTGGCCGGGGTCGATGATCTTCGCAAGGGCCGCAATCACATCTTCACGGGTGACGGTCATTCAGACGCTCCGGTGGCGATCTCGCCGTCGATCACGTGCTCCATGCCAAGCTCCGGGATGGTGATCACGGCGCGAACCTTGACATTGCCGGCGGGCTTCGCACCGCGCACGGCCTGCTCGATCTGCTGCTGAGAGGTCACGCCGACCTGCTTGAGGAACTTGCGCATCGACATGTTGAAGGCTTCGTCGTTCATTTGATTTGGCATCTGATTTCATCCCGTGGTTCGCGGCCGAGGGCCGGTTCGGTTTGGTGGGATTGGTGATGCGCGGTCGCCGGGTTGTCAAGGGTGGCCCGGCGGTAGGGTTAGGTCAGGACATATTAATCCGTAAATCACCAGAGTCCGGTTTGAGCCTATTCTGTTGAAAAACGCTCCAAGTCGTAAATCCGCGTACCGTATGTTGATTTCAAGGATGCTCAACTTCAACATCTGGTAGCAAAAATTGCCGAATTTTGCCGTTGTGGGAGTTTTTCAACAGAATAAGCCCTTTGCCGACCCCGCCATCCACGCCCCTGGCCCGGAACCAAGGGCGAAGCCCGCCGGGCCGCGCCCTTCCTCCCCCCGGGAGGGCGCATTTGCAACCTCGCACAAAGCTCAGGGGTTACAAGGTGCTGCTGCCATAAAGGGTCAAGCACAAAGGCCCTATGCGCCCACCCGAGGAAGGGCGCGGCCCTCCTTTGCGCATTGATGGCCAAAGTCCGCAAAGTCCCGCATTTTCGGCCATTCGGCTTTTGCCAGATTAGTAGGCTCTGACCCTAGGCCGTGTGGACGGATTGACTCACCCTATCGATTGAGGATTCACGCGGCAAAGATTGTGTGATTCATGAATAGCCGACGAATAGGGGAGTGTCGGCTATGTCTACGAAGATGACGGATGCGGATTGGGAGATTGCGT
>DATLAW010000087.1:0-10458 GCA_035527255.1 Thermohalobaculum sp.
CTTCCTCGACCCCCTGCGCAAGTCCGACTGGGTCGTCTATGCCAAAGAGCCATTCGCAGGGCCAAAGGCGGTGCTCGCCTATCTCAGCCGCTACACCCACCGCGTCGCCATCTCCAACAGCCGCCTGATCCGGGTTGGCGCCGATAGTGTCACCTTCCGGGTCAAGGATTACCGGATCGACGGGCCCGGCCGATACAAGACCATGACGCTGCAGGCACACGAGTTCATCCGCCGCTTCCTCATCCACGTGCTTCCCAAAGGCCAGCACCGCATCCGGCATTACGGTTTCCTGGGCAATGGTGGTCGCGCCGCCAACATCGCCCGCATCCGCGAACTGCTCGCAGCACCCGCGCCCGCGTCCGACACCGAGGCCGCCGATACTGCGGACGGGCCGCGCGTCCTCGTTCTCCCGTGCCCCTGCTGCGGCGGGCGTCTGGTCATCGTCGCGGCGTTCGGGCCGGGAGGTCCGCCAAGACATCGGCCATCGCCGGAGGTCATCGACAGCTCATGATTCAGCCTCAGCACTCCGCCCACGCCATGACCGATCCGACAGGCCACCGCCGACCGGGTCAGCCGTGCGCCATCGACAGGACCGCCTCACCATTCCGGTGCGCAGACGGCCGATCCGACGCTCACCACACAGCGATCCCCGATCAAGGCCGGCCCGCGACAGCATCATGTCCGTCTGCTTCCACCTCTCTGCGGTCCCAGACGCCCGTCCCGGCGGAACCAATTCCCCATAGGGCTTCCTGAAACATCCGCGCACCGCCCCCGCGATTTCGTGCCTTGGCGCTTCTCGGACGCCGACAAACACCGCGCCTGGTTCAAGCGCTCCGACGCGGCGTCCGAGAAACCTGCACAGCAGGCGACATTGCCCCACCGCGGTCCAGATCATTAGTGGATGTAGATATGACGTGCCGACGAGCGTCTTCTTTCGAGGCCAATCGCGACATTCGAAACGAAACCGATCGTGAGGCGAAACCCGGACGCTGAGCCGGACATCGCCAATACCGCTATGTACGTGTTGGCCCCGAACGCGACATACAATTGATATTGTGAAATCCTTCATTCCCCCCAAGATTTACCGAACCCTCTCGCTAAATCCGCCTTTTGGAACGCGGAAACGAATCTTGCCGGAAAGTCGCAGTCGTCGAAGCCCTCTGTTGGAATCGATCGGAACGACTGGTGCGAGGCGGTTGCAGCTTACTGGACTGGCGGCAATCAGCCACGAACAGAACGTATTTGATCGCTGGCGCTTGCAGCGTTGCCGATGCGCTGCCTAAAGTGGCCGATCTGACGTCCCGTAGGTCCGGAATGTTCAGTTGGCCATCTTCCCGGGAAAACCGGGTGCGGACCAGACGGGGCTCAATTGATATGAACGGAACGCGCGGCAGGGGACAGTCGGTTGCGGTGGTGGGAGGCGGCATCGTCGGCGTGTCGACCGCGCTGACACTGCGACTGGACGGCCACGAGGTTGCCCTGTTCGATCCGCGCGAGCCTGGTTCCGGGACGTCGTTTGGCAATGCAGGCGGGATTGTCAGCAACGGTTTCGTTCCGAATTCGACGCCGGGTCTGTGGAAGCGTGTGCCCCGGATGCTGACGGACCCTGACAGTCCCCTGAAGGTGCACTGGCGCTATCTGCCCCGCCTCGCACCTTGGCTGACGGCATTCTTGCTATCAGGTACGCGGGACCGTGCAACCGAAATCTCCGCCGAGATGGCGACGTTGACAGCAGGCGCTGTCGCGGCCCACCGGGCATTGCTGCGGGCCGCCGGTGATCCAGATATTTTGAAGCCGGTCGGCTGGTTAAAAATATTTCGCGATGACGCGGCGCTGGCGGGAACCGCATTTGACCGCAGCCTGCTCGACCGCTTCGGGCTGCACTACGAGGCGCTTGGACCCGAGGAACTTTGGCAAATGGAGCCGGGTCTCTCACGGGATTACACCCGCGCCATCTTCTATCCTGATTCCGCCTTCGCCTCGACGCCATTCGCGCTGACGCAGGCCTATCTGAGCGCGTTTCTGGCGCGCGGCGGACGATTTGTCCGCGAGGAAGCCCGGCGGTTCGAGTTCGGAACCGGGGGGCACTCAAGGTTGGTCACCGACCGCGGCATCCATGCTTTCGATCAGGTGGTGATCGCCGCTGGCGCCCGGTCCGCATTGCTTACCGAACCAATGGGGCAACCGCTGCCGATGGACTGCGAGCGCGGCTATCACCTCAATCTGTCGTGGAACGGTCATAGCCCCGTGCTCAACCGGCCGACAGTGGTCGGCGGGCCGCAATTCGTGCTTTGCCCGATGGCGGATGGGTTACGTCTGACCGGCGGCGTGGAGTTCGCTGGGCTGGACGCCCCGCCCGACTTTCGTCGCATCCGGCGGATGCTGGCGCTCGCCCAGAGGGTCCTTCCGGGCCTCTCAAGTGAGGTCACGCGCGAGTGGATGGGGTATCGCCCTTCGATGCCGGACTCGAAGCCGGTGATCGGGCGCAGCTCACGGCATCCGAACCTTTGGTTCGCCTTTGGTCATGGTCATTTGGGATTGACGCTTTCGGCGGTAACCGGAAGGATGATTGCCGATGCGATGGCGGGGCGACAGGAGGCGATCGCGATGGCGCCGTTTCGCGACAGCCGATTCCGGGGCTTCCTGGCGCCCGCGCGCACGCCGAAACTGCCTAAGGAGGATGCCAAATTCCTGACGTGATCATCATCGGCGGCGGCATTTCCGGTACGGCAGCTGCCTGGGAGCTGGTACGTGAAGGCCATTCGGTCCTGCTGCTGGAGGCGCGTACGCTGGCCGCCATGGCCTCAGGCTGGACGCTGGGCGGCGTCCGGCAATCGGGACGCGACCCGGCGGAGCTGCCGCTGGCGCGTGCCGCTGTTGGCATATGGGCCGAACTTTCCGCAGTACTTGGCGCCGATGTGGGCTACCGGCAGCGGGGAAATCTGCGGCTGGCGCGAAGCGATGCCGAGGCCGAAGTAATCCGGAAATTGGTCGCACAGCAGAGCGCGCGGGACCTGGAGCTGCATTTCCTCGACGGCTCGGCGGAAATCCACGCCATCGCTCCAGCAGTGTCGGACCGGATCGTCGCAGCCTCATACTGCCCCAGCGATGGCCACGCCGATCCGGTTGCCGCGGTGAACGCTTTTGCCGGTGCGGCGCGGCGACACGGCGCAGTAATTCGCGAGGGTGTTCGCGTTGCGGGTCTAATCCTGCAAGGCGACCAGGTGGTCGGGGTGGAGACCGCCGAAGGGCCGATTCATGCCAGTTGCGTTGTCGTTGCAGCCGGCGTTCATACCCCTGATCTGCTCGCGCCGTTCGGTCTTCCGCTGCCACTGAACCTGCGGGAAGTTTCGGTGCTTCAGACAGTTCCGCTGCCGCCGCTGCTCGATCAGGTTTTTGGGGTCGCGAACGCCGATTGTGCCGGACGCCAGGAAATCGGCGGGCGTCTCCGCATCACCACCGGGATCGGGCCATGGGATCGCCCGCTCGCCGGTTGGACGCCCGAGGATCTGCATCCGCGTATCGCCGATGTTACCAATCTGGTTGAGCGCATCGCGGCAATTCTTCCGGCTTTCAGGGAGGCGCGTCTGGCGCGCGTCTGGGGTGGGTTGATTGACCTGACACCGGATGGCCTGCCGGTACTGGACGCGCCGGCGCAGATGCCAGGACTGGTGATCGCGGCGGGGTTTTCCGGCCATGGCTTCTGCCTCGGGCCGGTGACCGGCCAGATTGTCGCCGACCTCGCGACGGGGCGCGAAAACCGGCACCCGATTGCGCCCTTCCGGTTGGCGCGGTTCAACGATCCCGGTCCACGACCTGCGGAGTTGACGCTGCACGGTTGAGTTATCGGCGGCCTGAAATTGTGCAGCGACGCTATTGCTATCCGCGTGACCGCTGGCAATACTCAGCATTAACCAAAAGAACAGGGAGAAAGATCCATGATCGGCAAAATGATGCTGCCCGCTGCCTTGGCAGCGGCGATGTTCGCTTTCGGCGCCGGAGACGCGCTGGCACAGAAGACAACGCTGGTTGTCGGCATGGCCTCGGCCGATGCCGGCAAGCTCGATCCGCACCTGACCGCAACCACGCCGGACAAGGGCCTGCTGAACTGGATGTTCAACGGGCTGGTCCGCGTGCAGCCCGGCCGCGCCAGCCCCGAGTTCATCGAGCCTGATCTTGCCGAGAGCTGGGAAGCCAGCCCGGACGGATTGACCTGGACCTTCAACATTCGCCACGGAGTGCAGTGCCATCACGGCTATGGCGAATTCACCGCCGAGGACGCGGCCTATTCGATCAAGCGGGCCTCGACCAAGGAAACCTCCAGCTTTTCCGCCGACTTCGCCGCCTTTGGCGCGGTCGAGGCCGTGGACAAATACACGCTCAAAATCACGCTCAGCAACCAGATCCCCACCGTGTTGGGCTTACTGGCGAACTACCACGGCGGCAACATGGTCTGCAAGAAGGCCGCCGAGGAAGCCGGTGAGGACTTCATGAAACGCCCGATCGGCACCGGCCCGTTCATGTTCGCCGAATACCAGCCGCAGCAGTTTGTCCGCCTCGTCGCGAACAACGACTACTTCCGCGGCGCGCCGAAGATTCAGGAGATCATCTACCGCTACGTTCCCTCGGACGCGAGCCGCGACCTGGCCTTCGAGTCGGGCGAAGTCGATATGATCTACGGCAAGCAAGACCAGACCTGGGTCGACCGCATCAAGCAGATTCCGGGTGCCGTCGTGGTCGCAATGGAGCCGGCGGAGCTTTCGAACATCAGCCTCAACATCACCGTGCCGCCGCTGAATGACATTCGGGTCCGTCAGGCGATTGCCCATTCGATCGACCGCAGTGCTATGGTTGCCTTCCGCGGCGATGTGGTGACCCGCGCCGCCGTCTCGGTGGTGCCGTCGGGCTATCTGGGCACCGACGAGCATGCGCCGCTTTACCCTTATGACCCGGAAAAGGCCAAGGCGCTGCTGGCCGAGGCGGGCTTGGCGAACGGCGTCAGCGTGAAGACCATCCACACCACCCTGCCGGGCATGCTGGCCACCATCGAGGCGATCCAGGCGCAGCTCAAAAAGACCGGCATCGACCTGCAGATCGAGCCGGTCGAGCACGCGACCTTCCATGCCCAGATCCGTCAGGATCTGTCGCCAGTGGTGCATTATTCGGCGGCCCGTTTCCCGGTCGCTGACGTCTACCTGACGCAATTCTTCGATTCCAACTCGATTGTGGGAACGCCGACGGCAATCACAAATTTCTCGCATTGCAACGTTGCCGACGACGAGATCCGCGCCGCTCGGGTCGAGCAGGATGCGGAGAAGCAGAAGGCGCTGTGGAAGGAAGCTCAGCGCAAGATCGTCGAGGCCGTCTGCGCCGTGCCGATCTACGAAAACCTCCAGCTTTGGGCGTGGAAGGACAATCTCGATCTCGGCTACGACCTGAAAGGTTCGCTGAACCTGTCGCCGCCGATCACGGAATTGACCCACTTCACGAAGTAACGCATCCAGCGGCGTTCAACGGTGCGCGCCGTCCTGCCCCATCCCGGGCATGACGGCGCCGCTTTCCAACCAAGACGCCGGATCGCTCGGGGGCCATGTACGCATTCATCATCAAGCGGCTCTTGTCTGCGCTGGTCACTCTTTTTGCAGTGATGACGCTGGTCTTCGTGCTGGTGCGCATCGTTCCGGGCGATCCGGCGCAGGTCGTGCTTGGGGACCAAGCCAGTCAGGAGGCGATCGAGGCCATGCGCATTCGATTGGGCCTCGACCGGTCGATGGCAGAACAGTATGTGGAGTTCATTTCCAACGCCCTGGTAGGCGACTGGGGCACCTCGATGGTTACCGGCCAGCCGGTACTGGCCGAAGTGCTTAAAGTGCTGCCTTGGACCATTGAGCTGACCGTCGTCTCGCTGGCGCTCGGCGCGGTCATTGGTATCCCGCTTGGCGTCTGGGCGGCGGTGCGGCGAAATAAATTGACCGACTATGTGACGCGGGTGCTGTCGCTGTTGGGTCTGTCGTTCCCGGCCTTCGTGTCGGCGATCATTCTGCTGATGGTCTTCTCGATCCAGTTGCGCTGGTTCCCGGTCATCAGCTCGGGCGGCGACAGTTTTGTTGAAAGAATGCGCAGTCTGGCGTTGCCCGCCGTCAACCTCGGCCTGATCATGGCCGCCTACATCACGCGCGTCACCCGCTCGGCAATGCTGGAGGTGCTGGGCGAGGACTATGTGCGCACCGCGCGCGCAAAGGGCGTGCCGCAGGGTGCGGTTCTGTGGCGCCACGCGCTGCGCAATGCCCTGATCCCGGTGGTGACGGTCGTGGGCCTCTATCTTGGCATCCTGATCGGCAACTCGGTGCTGACCGAGGTGGTTTTCAACCGCCCCGGCCTCGGCAAGCTTATTGTCGGGGCGCTGAACCAGCGCGACTACACCATGCTGCAAGGCATGATGGTGATCTACACCGTTATCGTCGTGCTGGTGAACCTGATCACCGATCTGACTTACGGGCTGATCGACCCGCGGGTGAAGTACAAATGAGCGCGAGCCGCCCCGTGCCGCAGACCTCGGCCTTCCGGGTCGTCGTCGCCTACGGCGCGCGCGAGACGATCCGGGCGTTCAACACCAACAAGACGTCCTGGGTTGGTCTGGGCATCTTCATGACGGTCGTCGCCGCTGCCATTCTGGCGCCTTGGCTGGCTCCGCACGATCCGTTGGAACAGGACCTGATGTTCCGCCTGAAACCGCCGAACGATGTCTTTCTGCTCGGCACCGATTACTACGGCCGCGACATCCTTTCGCGCTTGCTCTACGGCGCGCGGATCTCGCTAGTAATCGGCCTGGTGGCGGTGTTGGCGGCGATGCTGATCGGCTCGGTGATCGGTATGATCGCGGGATATTACCGGGGCAAGGTAGATCTGGCGATCATGCAGGTGATGGACACGCTGTTAGCCTTCCCCTCGTTGATTCTTGGCCTGATCATCGTCGCCATGCTGGGACCCAGCATCCTGAATTTGGTCATCGCGATTTCATTGACTGCGATCCCGCCGTTCGCCCGCATCGCCCGCGCGCCTACCATCGCGATGAAGGAACGGGAATTCGTCGAGGCGGCGCGATCGCTCGGATTTTCCGACTTCCGCATCCTGGTGCTGCACATCTTGCCCAACATCCTGCCCGAGATCCTGGTGATGGGGTCGCTATGGTTGGCGACCGCGATCCGGGTCGAGGCATCGCTGGCCTTCATCGGCCTTGGCGTAAGACCGCCGACGGCCACCTGGGGCGGCATGATCCGTGAGGGTTTCGAGAATATCCTCGACTCACCGTGGCTGGTTCTGGCTCCGAGTGTTGCGATCCTCGTCGTTGTGTTCGCACTCAACCTGCTGGGCGATGGCCTGCGCGATGCCATCGACCCGAAGCTCAGGAGCGGCGAGTAGGCCATGACGGAGCCGGTCATCAGCGTGCGCAACCTGCGAACCTCGTTTCGGGTCGAGGGCGAATGGCGCCCTGCGGTCAACGGCGTCAGCTTCGACGTTGCTCCGAACGAAACGGTGGCGATCGTCGGCGAATCCGGCTCCGGCAAGTCGGTGACGGCGCTTTCCATCATGCGGCTGATCCCGCAGGTGAACGGGCGGGTCGAGGGCGAGATCCTGCTGAAGGGCCGCAACCTGCTGACCCTGCCCGAAAGCGCCATGCGCAAGGTGCGCGGCGACGACATCTCGATGATCTTCCAGGAGCCGATGACCAGCCTGAACCCGGTGCTGACGGTCGGATTTCAGGTGGCGGAAGCACTGCGCTATCACCGTGGTATGAGCCGCGCCGAGGCTGACCGAACGGCGCTGGAAATTCTGGATCAGGTGCGCATTCCCAGCGCGCGAAGCCGCTTTCATGATTACCCGCACCTGTTCTCGGGCGGTATGCGCCAACGGGTGATGATTGCCATGGCGCTGGCCTGCCGTCCGGACTTGCTGATCGCCGACGAGCCAACGACGGCGCTTGACGTGACCATCCAGGCGCAGATCCTCGAATTGATCAAAACGCTCCAGACCGAGATCGGAATGTCGGTGCTGTTCATCACCCACGACATGGGCGTGGTGGCCGAGATCGCCGACCGTGTAATGGTCATGTATCGCGGCGATATGGTCGAGGAGGGTCCGAGCGTCCGTATCTTCGAGACGCCCGAGCATACATATACCCAGGCGTTGCTCGCCGCCGTCCCACGTCTCGGCTCGATGACCGGGCGCACCCAGCCGCTGAAATTCGCCGAGCCAGGCGGGGAGGAATCGCCCGAGGACCTGGCCTCGACCGTGCGTTCCGGCGAGCGGCCGCTGCTGGAGGTCGCGAACTTGACCACCCGCTTCGATGTGGCCGGCGGCGTGCTGGGGCGCCCAGTGGGCCGGGTCCATGCGGTCGAGAACGTCTCCTTTACCCTGTACCCCGGCGAGACCCTGGCGCTGGTTGGCGAATCCGGCTGCGGCAAGTCTACGACCGGGCGCAGCATCCTGCGGCTGGTCGAGCCGACCGGTGGAGTGGTGCGCTTCGAAGGTACCGATATCCTTGGCCTTGGCCGCAGCGGTGTGCGCGAGATGCGCCGGCACATGCAGATGATTTTTCAGGACCCCTTCGCCAGCCTTAACCCGAGAAAGACCATCGGCTCCGCGATCGCCGAACCGATGCTGGTCCACGGCCTGTGCAATCGGGACGAGGCGACGGAGCGGACGGCAAAGCTGCTGGATCAGGTCGGGCTTGAGCACGGCCACGCACTGCGCTTCCCGCACGAGTTCTCGGGCGGGCAGCGTCAGCGCATCTGCATCGCCCGCGCGTTGGGGCTGTCGCCCAAGCTGATCGTGGCCGACGAGTCGGTATCGGCGCTGGATGTTTCAATCAAGGCGCAGGTCATCAACCTGATGCTCGACCTTCAGCGGCAGCTCGATCTCACTTACTTGTTCATCAGCCATGACATTGCCGTCGTCGAGCGGGTGAGCCACCGGGTCGCGGTGATGTATCTGGGCGAGATCGTCGAGATCGGACCCCGCGAAGCCATCTTCGAACGGGCGCAACATCCCTACACGAAGAAGCTGATGTCCGCCGTTCCGGTGCCTGACCCGGCGCGCCGCCGCGTCCGCCGCGAGATATCGAACGACGAAGTTCCAAGCCCGGTGCGTTCAGTCGACTACACGCCGGTGGTTCGCCCGATGATCGAGGTTGGGCCGGACCATTTCGTCCAACAATGGGACGATTAGGCCGGCTCCCGCCACGCTCCGGTCCGGTGGAACTCGCTGAACCGGTCGATCCGGAACGGTGCTATCGGCAGGTCGGTCACGCCGTGCAGGATCAGATCGGCGATGATCCGCCCGGTGACCGGGCCAAGCTGGAACCCGTGATAGGAATAGCCAAAGCTGTGATAGGCGCCCTCGCTGGCGACACTCGGCCCGAGCACCGGAATGCCGTCGGGGGTCACCCCCTCGATCCCGGCCCAGGCCCGCACGATCCGCGTTGCGCGCAACTGCGGGAACAGCGCGACGACCGTCGCGGCGCTCTGGCGTAGTCCGCCAAGACGGGTGTCCGCCAGATTCAGGCCCGGTTCGGCCTTGCCTCGGTGCCCGCCGCCGATCAGGACTGTTCCGTTCTCGAACTGTTTGAACGAAAGCTTCCGGCCCTCGGCGCCGAGCACGGGGGTAAGAAATGGCGCCACCGGTTCGGTGATCATCAGCATCGGCGCGTCAATCCGAAGCGGTGGCGCTTCACCCAGCAACCCGGCGATTTGGCTTCCCCAGGCACCGGCGGCATTGACCAGGACTGACGCCTGGAATCGCGCTCCGCCTGCCTCGACCGACCAGCCGCCGGCCCGCCGTTCGATATGTGCGACCGGAGAGCCGCTCCGGATATCGGCGCCGAGCTCTACGGCCCTCCGCCGAAACGCCATGACAGTCCGGAACGGATTGGCCGCTCCGTCAGCCCGGCAGATCATGGCGCCCACGCAACGTTCCGAAATGGCAGGAACGATCCGTAGTAGTTCCTCCCGCCCAATGATCTCCTCGTGGTCAAAGCCGAGCACTGCAACCTGCGCGGCGCGGTCGCGCAGGATCTGCAACTCCGCCTCGGTTTCGGCAACCTTCACCTGACCACAACGGATGAACCCGCAATCATCGCCGACGATATCAGCGATGCCATGCCAAAGCCGCATCGCCTCAACTGACAGCGGAATCTCGGCAAAGTCCCGCCCGAGCCGGCGCACGCCGCCGGCATTGACGCCGGACGCATGGCGGCCGGGGTAGTCCTTCTCCAGCACCAGCGGCTTAAGCCCGGCCCGCGCCAGATGCAGCGCCGCCGACAATCCGTGCAACCCACCGCCGATGATAATCGCGTCAGGCATCCGGGTCGTCGCCATCACTCTCGTCCAGCACATCCATCGCGGCAAGCTCGCCCAACGTGATCGGCTTCAATGGCGGACGGATGCGGTAGTATCCCAC
>DATLAW010000088.1:0-11436 GCA_035527255.1 Thermohalobaculum sp.
CCGAAGCTGGCGCGCGGACATGGGAGATCCTCACCTCGCTCGCAGCAACCTGCCAACAGACCGGAACCTCGTTCGTCGATCTTATCGTCGAACAGTTGACCATGAGCCCTCAAACCGAGGGCGCAGGCTAAACAGGTACTCAAGCAGCGTAACGCCACGGGAAGAGTTCGTCGAGGCGTGTGATCTTGTGCTCGGCGATGCGGCCGAGGACATCGGTCAGCCATGCCTGCGGATCGCCGCCATTCAGCTTGGCGGTTTCGATCAACGTATAGGCGATGGCGGCGGATCGACCGCCTCGCTCTGATCGTAAACGTCCGGCCTGCCCGACCTTGATAGCCTTGTGAACGGCGTGCGAATCTTCGCGTGATTGCGGGCGATCGTCGCTAATTTCCGTGTGGATATGGAACATGATGCGGTCGTCGCTTTTGGGCGACGTCTAAAAGCGGATGACGAGGTCGTTCTTGAGGCGACGGGGAACACTGCGACGATCGTCCGCCTTCTGACGCCGTTCGTGGCCCGGGTCGTGATCGCCAACCCGCTTCAGGTGAAGGCGATCGCCCATGCCCGGGTAAAGACCGACAAGGTGGACGCAAAAATCCTCGCCCAACTCCATGCGGCGGGGTTCCTGCCCGAGGTGTGGACGGCGGATGACGAGACGCTTGCCCTGAGGCGCCTTGTCTCGGAACGCGCGGCGGTGGTGCGCTCTATCCGGCGATCCAAAAGTCGCGTTCAGGCTGTCTTGCATGCGAACCTGATCCCCAAATACGCAGGCCATCTGTTCGGCAAAGGCGGGCGGCGTTGGTTGGCGAAAGCACCTTTGCCAAAGACCGAGCGCGATCTTCTTGAGAGGCACCTCGATGAGCTGGATTGGCTGGCTGGGCGGTTGGAGACGCTTGAGCGCGACCTGATCCAGTAAAACGCCACGATTTTACGTCATTTGACTTATTTTGGTTGCGAATCGCTACACAACCAGAAGTTGTTGCGTGGGCAGTGAACTCGTGCAATAGTTAACGCACGACTTCATGCGGTTTTGGGTTTGCGCGGCTTGGAGGGACGTGCAGCCATTCGGAACGCCCTTGTGTGTAGCGGCGTGTCGGTGGCTGCCTTTGGAGTAGGGTGTAAGTAGTGCGTTACGTTGGCAAAATATTTGACGTGTGTGGATGTGGCGAGGATCGGCGACAACGCGATCCGATGACGCCGATCCATCGGCAGCACCCGCGGATTGCCGGATTTAGGGATTCGCCCGTGTGCGAGACAGTGCGATCCCCTGTCCCGACAGACCTAGATCATGATGGCCTCGATCGTGATGGTCCGTGCCGGGCGCCCGCGATGCGAGCTGCCCGACCTTCCAGCGGCGTTGCATGGATCGGAGACCCGGCACGGGTTTCCCTCCTGTGGCCGGCCAGCGCGCGCCCTTCTTGCAAGTTCTTGCCGTTTGCCCCTGGACGCCTCCCTGGGCTCCCCCGTCGCGACTCCCGGATACCGACTGTGCCGCGGTGCCGGGAGTTTCGGCAGTCATTCCCCGTTCGCCAGTCATTCCCCGTTCGCCAGTCATTCCCCGTTAGGAGCAAGTTATGAACGACATCTTCCTCATGTCCGGCTTCCCCCAGCAGCTCTCCGATGATGCAGACCTCGATCCGTCCGATTGGGACCTCCGGGACGAACGCGTGGCGCGACGCGATGTGGTCAAGGCGGTTGTCGATGCCGTGGTCGCGTCCTTTGACGAGGCACCGGGCGCCGACGGCGCGCCGGTTGATGGCGGGGAGGCTGGCGAGGGGACTGACGGGGGGGCTGGCAGCGGAGAGGTCGGGTCCGATTTCGATACCCTGATTGAGGCCGCGTCCGGCGGCCTCTATGATTCCGTGAGCGCGCTGGCGCAGGCATCGGTGCAGGGCGCCGAAAGCCTGGACGAGGCGCTTTCGGCGCTGCGCGTGCAATTGCAGGAACTGGGGTTCGGCGGCGGCACCTGGTATCTCGGCTGGGCCGGCGATGCCCGGCCCGAGGCGCCGTCCGATGCAGGGGAGGCCAGATCTTCCGGGGCCGAGAGCGAATCTGGGGGTGAAACGGGGGGTGAAACCGGGGACGAACCGGAGGAAGACCCCGGCGCGACCCTGTCCCAGACCGCCTTCAAGGTTGCCGAAGAACCCGCCCCGGAATCTCTGCTCGAGCAGGAGGCGCCCCCTGCGGGCGAGGAGGAGGGGGGTGCGACCTTCGCCGCCTTCGCCCTGGCCGCCGAACAGCCGCTTGTCGCTGCGGCAGAGATCGAGCCGATCTCCTTCGGCGCCGCGGCCCTGCAGGGCGAGCTCAACGATAACCCGACCGCGCTCGGCTTCAGCCAGTCCGGCAACCCGGTTCTGTTCGTCACCCAGCAGGACGGCAAGATCTACCGCTACGAGATCGAGCGCCAGCCGGACGGCCCCGACGCTGACACGACCGACGAGTTCGTGGTCACCGACTCGCTGCTGCTCAACATCATTCCGCAGCAGATCCAGAACTACAACGACGACGGCTCCACCAACGGCACCCATACCCGCCAGGTCACCGGCATGGTGGTGTCCAAGGATGTCGCCGGCAACGATGTGCTCTACGTCACGTCCTCGGACTGGCGCATCGCGGTCGGCACCGACAGCGGGCTGGACACCAATTCGAGCCAGATCCACCGGATCACCCTCGACGCCGATACCGGCGCGGTGCTCGAGAACGTGGCGATCCTGCGTGGTCTGCCGCGTTCGGAGGAGAACCATTCGGTCAACGGGCTCGATCTCTCGGTCGATCCCTCGACGGGCGACGTCTATCTCTGGGTTGCGGTCGGCGGCATCACCAACGCTGGTGCGCCGGGCAACAACTTCGCCGGCACGGCCGGCTTTGCCCTGTCGGACACGATCCTGAAGATCAACCTGACCACGATCGAGTCCTACGACATCCGCACCGATGGGCAGGGCGACCAGTTCCTGCTCGACCTGCCGACGCTGGACGACCCGACGCGGCCGAACGTCAACCTCGGCACGCTCAACATCCAGAACCTGGGCGCCGATCCGAACTTCACCCTCGACGACAACGGCAGCGTCAGCGATGTGCTCAACCCCGACTGGGCCGGCGGCAACAACGGCCTCAACCAGGCCAAGATCACCAACTACGTGCTGGCCAGCGTCGATGGCCAGCTGGCCCTGGTCGATAACCCGGTCGAGGTCTTCGCGCCGGGCTTCCGCAACCCCTATGACGTGCTGGTGCTGGAATCGGGCGAGGTCTTCACCTGGGACAACGGCCCGAATGGCGGCTGGGGCGGCCAGCCGCTGTCCTATTCCGACGGCCAGCTGGTCGATGATTGGACCAGCGAGTTCGCCACCAACGAGTTCAGCGAATCCGGCTCGGTAGCGTTTGGCGACCAGCTGCATTACCTCGGCGAGATCACCGATCCCTACGGCACCTATGGCGGCCATGCGAACGCGATCCGGGCCGCCGCCGAGGGGCTGGCCGCCGCCTTCAACACCGACGGCACCTACAAGGGCGCCAGCGCGAGCGATCCGATCATCGCCTTCGGGGTCGAGATCTTCGCCAACGAGGCCGAGGCGCGCGACTTCCTGTCCAAGCTGCTGATCATCTACGAGGAGCAGGGCGACGGGAACTGGATCGACGTGACCGGCACAACCGGCCTGCCGACCGACTTCTATGACGTGGTCTCGGGCTATGACTGGAGCCACCCGGGCAGTTCGCTCTCCAACCCGCTTGCCTTCTTCAACGGAACCAGCGTCATGGACGGGACCGTCTTCTCGCCCGAATCGCAGCTTCTGGACGACACCGTCGATGGCTCTCTGCTGGTGATCGGCTCCTCGACGAACGGTCTGACCGAATACCTCGGCACCTTCTTCGGCGGCGAACTGCAGGGTGCCATCGTCGCGGCCAGCTTCAACGGCACGGTCTACTTCGTGCGTCCGCTCGACAACGACGGCGACGGGCGCAGCGATGCGGCCGAGATCGTCCACACCATCTCCGGCTTCGGCTCCGAGCCGCTGGCGGTGACGGCGCTCAGCGATCAGGGCCTGTCGGAGGTGCTGATCGACAACAACGGCGACGGCATCGACGATTTCGCCGGGCTGGTGGTCGCGGCGACCTACGGGGCCGACAACGTCACGTTCTTCGTGCCGGGCGGCGTGCCGCTCGATCCGGGCAACGACCTAGACCTCGACGGGCTCAACAACACCGTCGACAGCCATGTGGGCGACCCGCTTAACGGGCTCGGGGTCATCGTCGGCCCATTCGAGACGGCACACTGGGATTTCGAGCTCAACAACCCCTCGTCGACCCCGCCGGGCGCCGTGCCGGACGGCGACAGCATCGCCAGCGGCATCGGCGTCAATGCGGCATGGCGCGATGGCGTGCTGCCGCAGGCCGACAATGGCGGCGATCCCGGCGCCGGGCTCTACGATCTCGGCGTCTTCAACCTTGGCGGCGCCTCGAGCTTCGTCTCGATCGACCGCGCCTTCGGCGGCACCGCGGTCGGCGCCGCGAACACCCAGCAGGACGTGGTCGGGATCGGCTTCGCCGCGGCGCTCTCCACGACCGCGCTGACCATCTCGACCGAGATGGCGAACATCTTCACCTATTCGCTGAACACGGATGTCCCGACCAAGACCTGGGACGGCGGCGAAAAGGTTGGCCTGTTCGTCGGCCCGGGCGACCAATCAACCTTCGCCGAGGCGACCATCGCCGTCATCGATGACGGCGGCACCATCCGCTACGGGGTGATGCTGGTCGTCGAGGAGGGCGATGTCCCGGTCACCGAGTTCGTCGAGATTCCCGGCATCGAGGTACCGACGATCCTGGGTGTCGGCGATCCGAACTTCCAGGTCGCAATGGACGTCAACCTGATCTTCGGCGCCGAGTCCGTGCTCGCCAAGGCGCGCTACGTCGAGAACGGCGTCTATACCGACTGGGTCGAGACCTCGGCGCTGTCGCTGCCGCAGGCAGTGGTCGATGCCATTCGCGGCCAGTATAATAACCTCGGCGCCCAGACTGGCGCGGTGGCGGGGATGGTCTCCTCGGCCGCGGCCGGCGACGACAGCTTCGCGGCGTCCTGGGACTGGATCGACGTCGCCTCGACGGACGGCGGGTCGGAGGTGATCTACCGCTGGAATGCGGGCACGAGCACGGTCGCGGCGATCGACGGCGGTCCGGACTGGGTGGCGGACACCTCGGTCCTGGTGGGCGGCCCGACCTTTACGTCGACCCAGAACGTTTCCACCCTTGCTTCCGGCACTCCGCCGACGACACCGACCGGTATCTTCGCTCAGGAGCGCTGGGACCCGGGCACGGATGCCGAGATGCAATTCGAGTTCGCTCTCGACCCTGGCACCTACGCGATCCGGCTCTACATGGCGGACGGCTATTTCATGACCAATGACCCGGGCGAGCGGGTCTTCGACGTTTCGATCGAGGGTGCGCTGTTCCTGGACGATTTCGATCTCAACGCAGTGCTCGGGCACGGCGTCGGCGGGATGTTCGAATGGGTTGGCAACATTGATGACGGATTTGCCGACATCGATTTCGCCCATGTCGTCGAGAACCCGCTGATCAACGGGATCGAGATCATCGCGCTGGGAACCGGGCCGTCGGGACCGGTGATCTCGGTTGCGGATGCCTCGGTTGGCGAGAGTGCGGGGTCAGTCAACGTGGCGATCTCGGCGAGCACGGCGGTGCCGGCGGGCGAGAGCGTTTCGGTGAGCTACGAGATCCGGCCGCTTTCCGGGGGCGCGACGCCGGAGGTCGACTACACGGTCGCGGGCGCGACCTACAATGCCGGCAGCGGCATCTACACCGCCAGCGGCAACATCGGCGCCGGGGCGAGCCAGCTGCTGGTGCCGATCACCATTCTCGGCGACAGCATCGACGAGCCGGACGAGGCCTTCCAGCTGGTCATCACCGGGGTCTCGGGTGCGGGTGCGGCAATCGGCGACGGCAACGCCAACGTCACCATTCTCGATGACGACGCCCCTGCGGTGGTTGGTGAGGTAAGGTTCGGAATCAACGAGGCATCGGACAATATCCAGATATCGAACTACAATGCCGGATCGTTTGTTCTCGAGAACACGGGAGATAAAGTTGTTACCAGCGTGACTATCGATGCGACCGGGGCACTCTATCCGGACGCAGTGTTCGATCCGTTCGGTCTGGCCGGCGACACGATTTCGAAAGGCATTACCATCGACTCATCGGGCGGGACCGGGGTTATTGCGCCGAGTGGATCGAGCTATATCGGCGCCGGCGGGGCTGCCGGCTATCATGCGATCCAGCTGTCCTTCGACCAGGCGGTCAATAGCGGCTTCCAGCCGGGCGAGATCGTCACCTTCTCGGTCGACATGGATCCGAACTCGATCGCCGGGTCGGACAAGGACATTCTCGACTCCGGCACCAACCCGTTCTGGGACGTGGGCGGCGTTTCCGGCGCCGAGTTGATTGGGGCCAGCTTCACGGTCACCTATGCGGACGGATCGACCAGCACCGGCGAACTGATCGGCTTGGACAACCAGGGCGGCTCGGTCGGGCTGTCAAGCCAGGCCGCCACCGGCCAGACCGCCACGCTGACAGTCAACGGACTTGGCGAGGGCGGGGTCGGCACCTATGACGCGGGCGGGCCCAGCGTGGTGGTCTCCGGTCCTGCCGGGGCGACCGTGCGGGTGGTTCTGACCAAGGGCTTCATCCAGCCGGTGGCGAACGAGTTTTACAACGGCGACGTGGATGACCAGGCCTATGCGCCGCAGCTCGACGCCCAGCTTGCCGCGCTGGCGGGCGAGGACTTCCCGGCCAACAACGCGGTCGAGTTCCAGACCGTCGATGTCCCGCTGACCGGCGGCGCGCAGGACATCTCGGGCATGTTCGACTTCTCCGGCGTCGCCGACTTCACCTTCGCCGGCGAGGATCAGCTACCGATCGGTTTCGTGGCGGCGGTGATCGATCCGGGCAGCGACCTGCCGGTCGGGCCGGTCACCGACGCGATCTACCTGACCTACGATTCCAGCGACACATTCGACTTTGTCTACCGCTGGAACGCAGGCGGCAGCAACGTGGCGGCGACCGATGGCGGACCTGACTGGATCGCGGACGGTTCCGCGGTGGTTGCCGGATCGAAGTTCACCACCGGCGTCAGCTCCACCATCGACACGCTGGACGATTCGGCGCCCGCCGCGACGCCGCTCGGGATCTATGCCCAGGAGACCTGGGACCAGGCCGGGGGGGACGAGATGCAGATCGAGTTCGATCTCGACCCGGGCACCTATGCGATCCGGCTCTACATGGGCAATTTTTACAGCGGCACCAACGATCCGGGCGAACGGGTGTTCGACGTCTCGATCGAAGGGTTGCTGGCCTTCGACGACGTGGACCTGGTTTCTATGTTCGGCCATGGGGTCGGCGGCATGCTCGAATGGACCGGTACGGTCACCGACGGCACCGCCGACATCGATTTTGCCCATGTCGTCGAGAACCCACTGATCAACGCGATCGAGATCATCCAGATCGACGATCTGGTCTGACCCGCCGGCACCGCGCCCGGCCCCTGGCCAACAATATTGGCCCCGGGGCCGGGTTCGGGTCGGGCCGGGCGCGGGCCGGGGGCTTGGCCCTAGCCCTGGCCCAGTCGCCGCCAGGGGGCGCTGCGCGCGGGGTGCCCGAGGCGCGGGTCAGTTTTGAACTTGTATCAAAAAAGTAATTGGTGCAGTTGCTTTTAGGCGCCTTTTGTGTATTTATTTCTGAAGTGTGGCGCCGCCCTGCCGGGGGCGCCTAGTCACCTATTACTGCTGGCCGGTTGCGTGAAGAGGGCCCATGAGAAACTTGTTCGTACCGAGCGCGGAGCAGCACAGCACACCCAAGGTCGTGCCCCAGCCGGAACCGGCCGAGTCGCCCGCCGGGACGCCTATCGGGGGTGATGCGGGCGACCTGATGTCCTTCGACCAGTTCGTCGCCGCCTTCCGCCGGCAGTTCCCGTCGATCATGCGTTTCATGTTGCTCGGCGCGGTCTTCGGCCTCGGCTACGGTTTGTTTTCCCGGCCGATCTACTCGGCCTACAGCAACATTCTGCTGAACCCGCAGATCGTCTCGTCGGACAACGACGTGGAATCCTACGCCCTGACCAGCAAGAGCCTCGACAACGCCTATGTCGACAGCCAGCTCGAGATCATGAAGTCGGGCAACGTCCTGTCCTCGATATCCAGCACGCTCAACCTCATCGACGATCCGCGCTTCGATCCCAAGAGCCCCTCGCCGGTCGGCAGCATCCTGTCGATGGTGCTGGGCAGCGGTGACAAGGCCGAGCAGGATTTCGTCCGCGAGATGGGCGTGCGCGACAACCTGCGCGACAATCTCTTCGTCGATCGCCTGGGCGACACCTATGTGCTCGAAGTGCGCTACGAGTCGCCCGATCCGGAACTCGCGGCGGCGATCGCGAACGCCTTTGCCTCGGCCTATATCTCGCAGCAGGTCGAGGCGAAATACGCCGTCGCCCGGCGCACCGAGCGCGAGCTCAACGACCTGCTGGCCGAGACACGGCACCAGGCCTCGAATGCCAATATCGAGCTGGAGAAGTTCCGCCAGGAGAACGACATCATCATGGCGGGTAACGTGATCCTGCAGGAATTGCAGATGATCGAGACCACCCGCGCCCTCGCCGAGGCCAGCGCCGAGCGCACCGCGATCGAGGCACGCATCGACTTCGTCCGGTCGATCATGAACGACCACATCAGCACCATCGGCACCGACACGATCAACAACCAGATCGTCAGCGACCTGCGGGCACAGTACCTGACCTATTCGCGGCAATACGAGAAGACCGCCGAGGAGCTCGGCAGCGAGCATCCCCAGGCCCTGCTGCTGAAGGAAGAGATGGCCCGGGTTCAGAAGATAATCAGCGGTGAGATCTCGCGGGTGCTCGAGAGCTACCAGATCGATTTCGAGGTTGCCCTGACCCGCGAGCGGATGCTGACCGCCGAACTCGAGGCGGCGAAGCAGTCGGTCTCCGAGCGCAGGGCCAATTCGGTCCGGCTCGACGATCTGACCAGCGAGACGGAAATGTACCGGGCCCAGTACGAATCGATGCTCCGGCGCCACCAGTCGGCCGTCCAGCAGCAGCAGTCGCTGTCGGTCTCCGAGGCGCGGATCATCAGCGAGGCGGTGCGGCCACTGCGGCCGGAACGCCCGCGCAAGAAGCTGATCCTGATCCTCGGAGTGCTCGCCGGGGCGGCCTTCGGGGCTGCGGTCGGGTTCTATCGCGAGCGCATTGCACGTACGGCCTCTAGGCCAGGGCCCGGCGGCCGCGCGTCTCACCGGCGCCCGGATCGGCGCCCGGATCGGCGCAAGAGGACGGCCGGCAGGGTAAGGGAAGACTGATGATTTTTTTTGGTATCGCTAGCCTCGTGGCCGTTTCCTGTGGCCTGCTGGTGGTCTATCCATACACCATCTACCTTGCGATCCTGACGCGCCTGCCCGGGCGCCCGGTGGCCCGGCGGGCCGGCTTCGCGCCCGGCACGACCCTCGGCACTACGCTGGTCTTCTGCGCCTATAACGAGGCGCAGATCATCGACCAGAAGATCGCTAATATCGAGATGCTGAAGCGCCGCCACCCGGACCTGGAGGTGCTGGCCTTCGACGACGGATCGAACGATTCCACCTACGAGAGGCTGGCCGCGCGGCCCGACCTGGTGCAGGTGCTGCGCGGCGGCGGGCGCAGCGGCAAGGCGCATGGCATGAAGCGCCTGGCGGCGATGGCGAAGGGCGAGATCATCATCTTTACCGATGCCAACGTGATGCTGGACGAGGAGGCGATCGACAACCTGCACGCTTGCTACGCCGACCCGGAGGTGGGCGGCGTCTGCGGCTCGCTGCACTTCTACAGCGAGCGCGACGCCAGCGCGACCGCCGCGGTTGGCTCGGCCTACTGGCGCCTCGAGGAGCGGATCAAGGACCAGGAATCGCGCACCGGCAGCGTCATGGGGGCGGACGGGTCGGTTTTCTCGATCCGCCGCGAATTGTATCCCAGCTTCCCGGACACGGTACTGGACGATCTGACGGTCTCGATGGCGGTGGTCTTTGCCGGCAAGCGGCTGATCAAGGCGACCGACGTGATTGGCCGCGAGGATATCGTGGTCGACCGCGCCGACGAGTTCGCGCGCAAGATCCGCATCTCGACCCGCGCCTTCCACACCCACCAGCACCTGCGCCGGCAGCTGCGCCGGATGGGACGACTGGATCGGTTCAAATACAGCTCGCGCAAGCTCCTGCGCTGGTTCAGCGGCGGCGCGCTGATCCTTGGGGTGCTGGCGGGCGCACTGGCCTGCGCGCTGGTCTCGCCGGTGCTGCTCGGCGCCTACCTGGCGGCCGGGCTGGCCTTCATCTGGATCGGCCAGGCCAGCGAGCGCGGGCCGATCGCCAAGGTGTTCGAGATCGTGCTGGCGCTGATCGCGACCCAGATCGGGGTGCTGAACGCGATGCTGGGGCGCACCTTCCAGACCTGGCAACCGGCCCAGCGGCGCGTGCCCGAGGCGGCTCGGAAATCCGGCGTGACCTGGGAATGACGGATAAACTGGAAGGCCACGGCACTCAGTTGCGCCCTGCAGTCGCAGAAGGTATTCACCGTAGGCAAGTTTGCCTTAATATACCCAAAAAAATGAAGAAAGTTAGAAACCTAGGCGCTGTTTAGCTTACTGTCTTCCGGAGGGTGCGGCATGGTTGTCAAAGTTGCAGTTGTGGTTCCTGCCTACAACGTCGAGCAGTTCATCAGTCAGACGCTCGACAGCCTGCTCGCCCAATCCTTCGCGGATTGGGAATGTATTGTCATTGACGACGGGTCGGTCGACAGAACCTGCGAGGTGGTCGAGGGGTTCGAGGATCCACGAATCTGCCTGTTCCGGCAGAGCAACGCGGGCCCTGCAGCGGCGCGCAATGCCGGATACCACCACTCTCGCGCCCCTTATGTCATGTTCCTCGACTCGGACGATTTCATCCATCCGACTTCGCTCGAGCGTCTTCATTTGGCGTTGGAGCGGAATCCGGATGCAATCCTTGCCTTCGGAACCACCCTGCGCCTGCTCGATTCCGGTGATGTCGAGCCGAACCAGAAACCTCTTGCCGCGCACCGCTACGCCACTGGCGACGTTCTGAAGTCAGTGCTCTTCCAGCGCGGAGTGTTCTGGAATGGTGGGCAAATGCTGATCCGCCGCTCCGTGATCGAGTGTGCGGGGGCCTATGACCCGAGCCTTCCGTTCAACGAGGACTGGGAGTTTTTCTGTCGCATCGCCGCAGAAGGTCCTTGTCACTACATCGGTGCACCGGATGAGGTGCTGCGCCATCGCGTTCGGCCCAACAGTTTTGCTCCAACCCGCGGAAGCGACCTTGCGAATTTTGTTCTGGCGCGCGATGCAGTTTTCAGGAACAAGAAGATCCAGGCTC
>DATLAW010000089.1:0-3374 GCA_035527255.1 Thermohalobaculum sp.
ATACGGGGCACCAGGATCGTGCTGGAGGCGAGCGCCCCTGCCAGCACCAGCAGATAGCCCGGCATACCGATGAAGTTGTGGTTGGGCGGGAACAGCAGCAGGATGGCGCCGCCGAGCAGGACCAGCCGCTGCGGCCCCGCCATGCGGCCCCGGTACCAGCCCTCGATCGCCATCGACAGCACCCAGAGCCCGGCCAGCGCCAGTGACGCCGAGACCGCGGTGAACCAGACTGGCCCGACGAACAGAAGCGCCGGGTTGTAGACGAAGATCAGCGGCGCCAGATATTTTGCGATTCCGACCCTTGATGCCTCGATGGCGGTCGCCATCGGCGGCGTCTTGGCGATCGCCGCCGCGGCAAAGGCGGCCAGTGCTACCGGCGGCGTGATGGTCGAGACCACGCCGAAATAGAAGGCGAACATATGTGCTGCGATCGGCTCGACACCGCTCTTGATCACTGCAGGGACGATTAGCGCCGCCACCGTGATATAGACCGCCGTCGTTGTGATCCCCATGCCGAGAACGATCGCGGCGACGCCGGTCAGCATCAGCAGGACAAGCAGGTTGCCGTCCGCGATCTCGATCACCGACTGGGTGAACTTCAGTCCCAATCCTGAGACGAAGACCGAGCCGATGATCAGTCCGGCGCAGGCGCAGGCGATCGAGACCGGCACCGTCGCGCGCACCCCGGCCTCCAGCGCCGCCAGCATATCGACCGGACTCATCCGCGTCGCCGGGTTGACGAAGCTGAGGCCGATCAGCGACGCGAGCCCGAAGAAGGCTGACTTCATCGGGGTGTAGCCGTAGAGCAGGAAACCGATCAGGACGAAGAGCGCGATCAGCAGGTGCCAGCCCCGGCGCAGCACCGCGCCGGTCCGCGGCAGCCGCTCCTTCGGAATTGCGCCGATGCCGTGCTTCTCGGCCTCGAGATGCACCATGAAATAGATGGTGGCGAAGTAGAGCAGCGCCGGGATGATCGCGGCGATGATGATGTTGACATAGGAGGTCTCCAGGAACTCGGCCATGATGAAGGCCGCCGCTCCCATGATCGGCGGCGTGATCTGGCCGCCGGAGGAGGCGCAGGCCTCTACCGCCGCGGCGAACTTCGGCCGGTAGCCGACCTGCTTCATCAGCGGGATGGTGAACGAGCCCGTCGTCACCACATTCGCTACCGCCGAACCCGAGACCGTGCCCATGAAGCCGCTGGCCACCGCCGCCGCCTTGGCGGGGCCGCCGATCCGGTGGCCGGTCAGCGAGACTGCGAGGTCGATGAAGAACCGCCCGGCGCCGGAGCGGATCAGGACGGCGCCGAAGATGATGAACAGGATGATGTAGGTCGCGGCGACATAGAGCGGGATGCCGAAGATGCCGTCCGAGCTCATGAACAGGCTGTCGATGAACTTCCCGAACCGCACCGGGGGCCCGTAGAAGAAACCGAAGAAATAGTTGGCGTTGAGTGCGTGGAAGATGAAGAAGCCGGTGATGATCACCATCGCCCAGCCGACAGCGCGCCGGGTCGCCTCCAGCACGATCAGGATGAAGATGCCGCCGATTATCAGGTCGGAGCTCTCCTTCTCGCCCAGCCGCATGTGAAAGGCGTCGATGTCCCAGATGGTCCAGATCTGGACGAACAGCACCACCGCGATCAGCGCGAGGTCGATGGCGAAGCCGACGCCCCGGATCAGGTTGCGGCTGCCGCCCGGCACGATCACCGGCTCGCGCATGCTGCCGCGGAACAGCGGATGGATCAGCACCGCCAGCACCAGCATCACGGTCAGGTGGATCGAGCGGAACGAGCGTCCCTCCGGCGTGCCGAAGACCGCCACGAGCAGGTGGAACAGGGCCAGCGCGATGCTGATCGCCACGCAGCCGAACATGATCGCGTTCAGCGGCGTCAGCCGGCGGTCGAGCAGCAGGCGCTCGAGGAAGCCGAGCTCGTGGGGCTCGTGATAGGTGATCTCGCCAGTTTCGCCACCGGCCTCGGCAACTGTATCGCTCATCGGATCCTGGTCGCTCGCGTCACGCATGGGAAAGAAGCGCCCCGGTTCCGGGGCGCTCCGCAGGCGGTTGGGCGCGGCGTCAGCCCGTCACGCCCAGTTCGTCGTAGCAGCGCTGGGCGCCCGGATGCAGCGGGACCGCGACGCCGTCGAGCGCGTTCTCCAGCTTGACGTTGTTCCAGACGCTCTTGACCTCGGCAAAGGTTTCGTGGTTGGCCCAGAACACCTTGCACATGTTGTAGACTAGGTCGTCCGGCAGGTCCTTGTTCACGACCAGGTTCACCACGATGCCGAGCGAGTTGATATCTTCGGTCACCGACTCGTACACCCCCTTCGGCATGATGCCGGGAATGTAGCCCGGGTTGGCGGCGATGATCGCTTCCTGGTCTTCTTTCGTCAGGCCGATGAAGCGGATGCCGGGGCTGTGCTCCAATTCCAGGAAGCTCGCCTGCGGCATGTTCGTGGCGGCCATGTAGACATCGATGTGGCCGTCCTTCATCAGCGCTACCGACTCGGTGTAGTCGACATGGTTCACGGTGCCGCCATTGGCCTTGATGGAGTCGAAGCTGATGCCGAAGTGCTTCAGGATCGACTCGGCGAAGGCGGTGCCGGTCCACTTGGCCTTGCCGGGGCTGATGTTCTTGTCCTTCATGTCGGCATAGGAGTGGATGTCGCTGTCGGCGCGCACGGCAGTCTGGAACATCGAGCCGTAGAGTGTCGCGAAGTGGCGCACGCCAGGCTGCGGTTTCGAGAACTTGCCGTTTCCGTTATAGCCGTTCGCGGTGGTGTGGGCATAGGACCAGCCGATCTCGGCATCGCCGCCATTAACCGCCAGAATGTTCGAGATGCCGCCGCCCGAGGTGTTCGAGGTCGAGATGCCCTCGACCTGATCGTCGAAGACCTGCATGATCTTTGCGCCCAGCGGATACCAGGAGCCGCCGGACGGTCCCGAGACCATGCGCACGAAGATGTCGTCCGCTGCGGCGGGCAAACTGACCAGCATCAGCGGCGCGGCCGCGAGAAAGACCCGTGCCAGAGTTTTCATAATTATCCTCCCATTACCACGATTGGTTCTTTTCATGGCGGGGAGTATGACAATCATATTCTGGGGTGACAATCAAAATGGGTCTTTACTCGGTCAGTGATCCCGGTCTCTCTGGCCGGTCGATCCATTGGCGGAACTGGCATTTGTATCCGTGAGAGCGCCGCTGAACCTGCCGCCGGTCGCTGAAGCCCCCCGCCTCATCCAATGATGCGCCCGAGACCGATCTCCAGGAGAGGCCGTAGTCGGCGCCCAGGCACATTTCGCCGGTCATAGGTGAGCGTTCGGCGAACCCGCCCTATCGCAGATCATCGGCGTCAGTTACGCTCGGTACTGAG
>DATLAW010000090.1:0-8766 GCA_035527255.1 Thermohalobaculum sp.
CGCCGGATGACAACAGGCGACATAGGCGTTCAGGCGTTCGATCTTGTGGACGAACCCGGCGTCGATCAGGAACTCCAGCGCCCGGTAGATCACCGGCGGCTGCGAGCCCAGCCCCTCGGCCCGCAACCGGTCGAGCAGCTCGTAGGCGCCCATCGCCCGATGCGCCTCGGACAACAGTTCCAGCACCCGGACGCGCGCAGGCGTCAGGCGCAGACCACGGGTTTTCGCCACGCTGGCCAGCTCGTCGAGCATGGTCTCGCGGCAGTGGCCGTGGTCGTGTTCGGCGAAGGCAAGGGCGGAATCGGTCATAGTGTTATGTCATAACATTGCAGTTGTTATATCGTAACAGTTATGGTACACGATCCGGGGCACCTATTCAACCGAAAATTCAACCGAAAATCGGACTCGACCGATGCGAAATGTGATCTTCACTGCCGCCTGGGCCCTGCTGCTCGTCGTTCTTCCCTTGCCGGTTGCGGCCGGCGTCGAGGTCGTCGCCAGCATTGCACCGGTGCATTCGCTGACCGCCCGGGTGATGCAGGGAATCGGCGCTCCTGATCTTCTGCTGCCCCCCGGCGCGTCCCCCCATGACCACGCATTGCGCCCCTCGGATGCGGCGGCGCTGGAGCGGGCCGCGTTGGTCTTCTGGATTGGCCCACGGCTGGAGCCATGGCTCGAGCGCCCTTTGGCGACGCTGGCAACCGGGGCAAGGGTGATCCGGCTGGCAGACACCCGCGGCCTTACCCGGCTTGCCCGGCGTGAGGGTGCATCCTTTGAGGCCCATGACGAAGACACCGAGCCAGCCCATACCGACGACGATAGCGATCCCCATCTTTGGCTCGATCCGGTGAACGCCAAGCTTTGGCTCGACACCATCGCCGCCGCGCTGGCCGACGCCGACCCGGAAAACCGGGCGCTGTATCTGGCCAACGCCGCTGCCGCCCGGACCGAGCTCGACGGGTTGGCCACCGAGATCGACGCCCGGCTCGCCCCGGTCCGGGACCGCCCCTTCGTCGTATTCCATGATGCTTTTCACTACTTTGAGCGCCGCTTCGACATCGAGGCCGTTGGCGCCGTCGCGCTGAGCGATGCGCGCGCGCCCGGCCCGGCCCGGATCACTGAGATCCGCGAACGCATCCGCACCCTTGGCGCAGTTTGCCTGTTCCGCGAACCGCAGTTCCGCGCCGCGCTGGTTGCCACTGTTACCGAAGACACCGGGGTGAGAATCGGCCTGCTCGACCCGCTCGGCGCGACCCTGCAGCCGGGACCTGGCCTCTATCCAGATCTGTTGCGCGGCCTCGCCGAGGGGTTGACCGATTGCCTCGATTGATCATTTTTTTACATTTTCCGACGGCCTCGAGGACGTGTTGCGTTATATTGCCACGACTCACTACGGGGACGCGACAGCGGGAGGATTGAATGAGCCGGTTTATCGCACTGGGCATCGCGCCTATTATCGGTCTTGCATTGATGGTCTCAGGGTTTGCTCCGGGGGCCGCCGTGGCCGCCGACATTGCCCTGGTAATCGGCAATCACAACTACAAGCAGGCGCCAGACGCCGAGAGCGCCGAGATCGATGCCCGCGAGGTTGCGGCGGCGCTTGAGGATGGCGGCTATGACGTCACCCTCGGCATCGACATGACCCGGCGCGAGATGCGCAATCAATTGTCTCGCTTTGCCGACAAGATCGGCACCGCCGACAACGTCGTGGTCTACTTTTCCGGTCACGCAATCCGCAGCGACGGGGTCACCTATCTGGCACCGGTCGACCAACAGAACCGCTCGCTGGTGCAGGTAGTGCTGGACGGCCTGCCGCTCGATCTGATCCTGCGCCTGGCCCAAAGCAAACCAGGGCGCGCCGTGGTGTTCATCGACGCCGCCCAGTTTGAGGGTTTCGCACCGAACGCGAATGCCGAGCCGGGGTTGGCAACGATCGAGCCACGCGAGGGCGTATTGATTGTATCCGCCGCCGCCCCGGGCCGGGCAATCCGGCGCCGCGATGCGCGCGGCAGCACCTTTGCCCGCGACGTCGTAGCCAAGTTTCTGGCACCGCGCGCGCGCGCCATGGACGCGGTCCGCAGTATGTCCGCCCCAGCCTGGTCCACCGGCGCCGTCCGACCCGGGCTACGCCTGGTCACCCGGCGCGGCGCTCGGGTTGAAGCTGGTACCGGCGGAGGCTCCACAATTGGCGACCCGGTTGCGGTGGAGGCAGCACTCAGGCTCAGCCGCACGCAGCGGCGCGACATTCAGGAGAACCTGAGCCTGCTGGGCCATGACCCGCGCGGCATCGACGGCGCGTTTGGACCCGGCACTCGCACTGCCATCCGACTTTGGCAACGTGCCAATAATCTTACGGAATCCGGGTATCTGACTGACGAACAGGTCGCCCTGTTGTTGCGTCAAAGCCGCGAGGCGGGCAGCACTCCGACCAACAGTGCTTCGACCAGCCGCGACGACGACTATTGGGCGAGAACCGGGGCACTGGGCACCGGCGACGGCTATCGCGCCTATCTTGGGCGCCATTCCGACGGACAGCACGCGGTCGAGGCACGCGACGGGCTGAAGCGGATGGCCCGCTTCAACACTGATCTTGCCGCCCGGCGCGAGTTAGAAGACTGGCGCTTCGCCGAGACCAACGACCGCCGGGCCGACTACCGCGACTATCTGGACCGCTATCCGACCGGCATCTGGCAGCCTGAAGCGCAAGCGCGGATGGGCGAGCTGGCCGGAACCTCAACGCCGGCACCAGCGGATCCGGCCGCGGAAGAGGCTGCGATGGCGCTGACCCGCAATGATCGGTTGTCGGTCGAACAGCGGCTCAACTATCTCGGCTTTTCGCCGGGAACGCAGGATGGTTTCTTCGACAACAACGCCCGGCGGGCGATCGAGGGCTATCAGCGCAGCCGCAACTTTCAACCAACTGGCTATGTCGATAACCCAACCATCGCCCGCCTTCTCGACGAGACCGCCGGTGTCCAGACAGGCATCATCATCGACGGTGCGACAGTACTGCGCAAACTGCTCGGTGGCGGCTGAGCCGAGCGAAATGCCAAGTATCCCGGCCGGGGCGATACGCCTCGGCCGGATTTGACATCAACGCATCCGATCAAACGCAGGCGTCGAACGGCAGCGGATTTCACGCTGTTCGTCGCAAGACCCTTGCATCGGCGGGCCGCCTTGGGCAGAGAGGGGGCGATCAGTCAAATTCGGAATGATAGCCTCGATGCACCGCCTATATCACCTGCCCCTGTCGCCGTTCTGCCGAAAAATCCGCCTAGTCCTCGCCGAGAAACGGATTGAGGTCGAGCTGATCGAAGAGCGGCCGTGGGAGACCCGGCTTGACTTCCTGCGCCTCAACCCGGCCGGAAAAGTGCCAGTTCTGATCACCAGCAACGGACAGGCGCTGTCGGAATCAAACAGTATTTTCGAGTATCTTGAAGAGACCGTGCCGGAGCCGCCATTGATGCCTACGGACCCGATACAACGGGCCGAGGTGCGGCGCCTGGTTGGCTGGTTCGACGACAAGTTCAACCGTGAAGTCACCGAGAACCTGCTATTTGAGCGGTTCACCAAGCGCCAGGCCCGGCTGGGCTATCCGGACGGGGCCTGTCTCAAGGCGGGCAGCAAGAACATCCGGGTGCATCTCGATTATATTACCTTCCTGCTTGAGGGACACAACTGGCTGACCGGGCCGCGCATGACCATCGCCGACCTCGCCGCCGCCGGCCATCTGAGCTGCCTCGACTATATTGGCGACGTGCCGTGGGAGGAATATCCGTCGGTGCGCGGCTGGTACGCGGTGATGAAATCGCGACCCTGTTTCCGCGGGCTATTGGCGGACCATCTGCCCGGCTTTCCGGCAACTGATCACTACGCCGATCTGGATTTTTGACCTCGTCCGGCATTCTCCGACAGTGTGGTCCTGGCGCACCGGCTCGAATGACCTGACAGCATACGCCATAAACTTGCTCTCCAGATCGGCGGCCAAGCGGAGGCTGGACTTTGACCCTATCCGACAATCCTGAGCCCGGCACCGCGATACGCGCAGCGCTGGAGGCCGAGGCGCGGGCAATGGGATTCGCCGACATCGCCGTCACCCGTCCGGATTCGGTGGCCGCAGCCGGCGCGCATCTGCGCCAATGGGTTGAGCAGGGACGGCATGGCGACATGGG
The DNA here is from genome assembly GCA_035527255.1 of Thermohalobaculum sp. GTDB lineage: Bacteria > Pseudomonadota > Alphaproteobacteria > Rhodobacterales > Rhodobacteraceae > Thermohalobaculum. The sequence goes on from DATLAW010000090.1 coordinate 4,173, forward strand.
CTGGATGGCCGACCGGATCGATTGGCGCGCCAACCCGGCGGCGCTGTGGCCCGAGGCGCGGTCGGTGATCATACTGGCGGAACCCTACACGCCGGAGGGCGATCCGCTGGCGATGCTCGGCCAGCCGGAACGCGCCGCCATCAGTGTTTATGCCCAGGGCCGCGATTACCACGACGTGGTCAAGAAGCGCCTTAAACGCCTGGGGCGCTGGCTGATCGAGCAACAGGGCGGCGCGATCAAGGTCTTCGTCGATACCGCGCCAGTGATGGAAAAACCACTTGCTGAGGCGGCCGGGCTGGGCTGGCAGGGCAAACACACTAATCTGGTGTCGCGGCGGCTGGGCTCGTGGTTCTTTCTCGGCGCCATCTTCACGACGCTGGAGCTGGCGCCGGATGAACCACATGGCGATCACTGCGGCGCCTGCCGGCGCTGCCTCGATATCTGCCCGACAGCAGCGTTTCCAGCGCCCTACCAGCTCGATGCGCGGCGGTGCATCTCGTACCTGACCATCGAGTTGAAGGGGCCGATCCCACGCGAGATGCGGTCCCTGATCGGCAATCGCATTTATGGTTGCGACGACTGCCTGGCGGTCTGCCCGTGGAACAAGTTCGCCCAGGCCGCGAATGCCGCCTATGCGCCGCGCGAGGGGAGGCAAGCGCCGCTGCTGGCCGAATTGGCCGGACTTGACGATACCGCCTTCCGGGCGCGCTTTTCAGGTTCACCGGTCAAGCGGATCGGTCGCGGGCGGTTCCTGCGCAACGTCCTGGTGGCGATCGGCAACTCCGGTGAACCCGGGCTGCTGCAGGTCGCCGAGCAGGCCACGACCGACGCTGATCCTTTGGTCCGCAGCCATGCCGTTTGGGCGCTGTCGCGTCTGGCCAGCCCGGAGCGGTTCAGGGCAGTGATGCGAGACGATCCGGACCCGAGCGTGAACGAAGAGTGGCACCTGGGATTGGCGGAAGTTAGTTCCCGGCCTCCATCTTTTGCAGACTGAGTCGGGCCGCCGCACCGACGATCCCGTCGTGGTCCAGTTCAATGGCGCGCAACCAGGCGGCACGCGCGGCGTCTCGATCATCGATCGCCGCCTCCAATGCGCCGCGCTCGAGCCAGACGGAGGCCATACTCGGGGCGATCTCGGTCGCCCATAGTAGATCGGCGCGCGCTGCCGCCCGCTCGCCGAGACGCAGTCTGGCGCTGGCGCGCAGCACCAGCAGTTCAGCGTCGGGTTCGCCGTCCGCCAGTGCGCCGTCAAGGTCGCTGACCGCACCGCTCCACTTGCCTTCCTCGGCCTTCAGCCGTGCCGACAGCGTCAGTGCCGCGCGCGGCGCAGGCGCCAACTGGAGGGCGCGTGAGGCGGCGCTGTGCCCCAGGGCGGTCTCGCCGAGGCCGAGATAAATCTCGCCGGCCTCGATCAGCATGGCCGAGCGCACTTCGTCCGGCAGGGTGCGGTCGTCGGTGGCAATCTCGATGATCAACTCGGCGGCTCGCCGCTCGGCTCCCTGCGCCAAAAGCGCCAGCGCCCGACAATGCCGCGCCGGGGCGCCACCGCCGACCTCAATCCAGCCCAGCGCCTCGATCTCAGCCCTTGCTGGATCGGTCGTGACCAGCAAGATACAATCGTCATAGGGTTCGCTCGCTGCAGACGCAACCAACCCGAAAATGCCGGTAACCAGGGCCACCGACATAATTTTAATTCGCAATTGACCCATCTGCCCGTATCCTCCCGGCCAATCGTCCCGGTTGGAACCTAGCCAAGAGAGTGCGTCGCGACCATGGCCAAAAAACCAGTATTATTAAGTTTCGGGCACGGCTATTCGGCGCAGGTGCTGGCGCGTCGGCTGATGGCCCAGGGCTGGCGGGTGATCGGCACCACCCGCTCGGCGGAGAAAGCGAAGGCGATCCGCGCCACCGGGGCCGAGGCGGTGATCTGGCCGCCAACGAAAAGCGGACCGCTGCTGGATCTGGCAACGCATGTCCTGATTTCGGCCGGGCCGGACGCGAGCGGCGATCCAGTGCTGAGCCGCTGCGCCGGGGCGCTGGGCGCGCGTGGCGACCAGTTCGACTGGATCGGGTATCTCTCGACCACCGGGGTTTATGGCGACCGGGGCGGAGACTGGGTCGACGAGACATCCCCCTGCAAGCCCACCACCGAACGCGGCAGATGGCGCGTGGCGGCCGAGCACGAATGGCTCGCCTATTGGCACGATATTGGCCTGCCGGTGCATGTTTTCCGACTGGCCGGCATCTATGGGCCGGAGCGCGGCCCATTCGCCAAGGTACGCGCTGGCACCGCCCGGCGGATCGTCAAGGCAGGGCAGCTGTTCAGCCGCATCCATGTCGAGGATATCGCAACCGTGCTGGAAGGCTCGATCGCCCGGCCGCATCCTGGCGCGATATACAATGTTTGCGATGATGAGGCAGCACCGCCCGAGGATGTGATCGCCCATGCGGCCCAATTGCTCGGCCTGCCGGTGCCCCCGGCGGAGGATTTCGATGGGGCCGAGATGACGCCAATGGCGCGCTCGTTCTACGCCGAATCGAAGCGGGTCTCGAATGCCCGGATCAAATCGGAGCTGCGGGTGAAACTGGCCTACCCGACCTACCGCGAGGGCCTGGCGGCCCTGTTGGCGGCGGAAACCACTCAGCCCTCGTAGATCACCCGTGCCGCACCCGCCTCCAGCACTCCCCCGGCCCGGTCGATCCGCAGATGCGCGAGACCACGGCCCTGCGCCTGGCTGAACAATGTACCAGCAGGCTTGCCATCGGTGGTCACTGGTGTACCGGGGGCGGCCTCGCCCTCGACACGGACCTGCACCAGGCGTTTTTTCAATTCGGTCTTGTGCTTCATCCGCGCCGTCACTTCCTGGCCGACATAGCAGCCCTTGCGGAAGTCGACGCCGTTCAGGGCCTCGAAACCGGCTTCCAGAATGTAGGTCTCGTCGCGCACCAGCTCGATGTTGCTGGCCGGGATCAGATTGGCAATGCGGATCGCATCATATGCGGCTCGGTCCGCCGGCGCCTCGCCGGTTGCGGCCAACGCTGCCTCGGGATCGGCGGCATAGATCCGCCAGCCCAGCGCGGCCGTGCGCGGGTCTGGCACGGCCAGCCCGCAATCCGGCGGTGTGCCGCCCCAGACCAACGCGACCCCCAGCCCGGCGGTGCCGGTGATCCGTGCATCGCGGCGCAGGCAGTACATCTTCAGCCGCTGCACCAGCGCCTCGGCCCCATCGGTGGCGGTGTCGATCAACAGCGCGCCATCGGACCCCGCGAGCAGCATGAAATCGAACAGATACTTGCCCTGCGGCGTCAGCAGGGCCGCATAGACCGCCTGCCCCGACACCACGCGGTCGAGATCGTTGGTGACGACGTTCTGCAACACGTCGCGGGCATCCGCGCCCTCCATCCGCAACACACTGCGCTGGCAATCGACGAAACCTTGCAATCCACTCATACTTGCCTACCTCCCGGCTATACCTGCAATATAGGCGTCGCGCCGCGCCACTCCCAGCGCTATAAGGCGATCTGTCAAATTCGGATACAGCCATGACCCTGCCGACCCCGCATGAGCGCGCCGAGGGGCGCGCCTCGCCAGCTTTCCTGATCTTCCTGGCGTTGATGACCTCGGTCGTCGCGGTGACCATCGATGCGGTTTTGCCAGCGCTCGACACGATCTCGGACGAGCTGGGCTTCGCCGGCGCCAATGACCGCCATTTGATCATCATGCTGGTATTTGTTGGGATGGGCGCGTCGCAGGTGGTCTACGGCCCGCTGTCGGACAGCATCGGGCGCAAGCGCACGGCGATGCTGGGTTGGGTGGTCTTCGCCATCGGCACGGTACTTGCGATGTACGCGGTGACGCCGATGATGATGTTCGCCGGGCGGTTGCTGCAAGGCCTGGGCGCGGGCGGGCCGCGCATTGTCGCCATGGCGATGGTGCGCGATCTTTATGAGGGCCGGCCAATGGCCCGGGTCCTGTCGCTGGTGATGACGATCTTCATGCTGGTACCGATGTTCGCACCAATCATCGGCCAATGGACCGAGGCACTGGGCGGCTGGCGGGCGATCTTCGGGTTGTATCTGGCGATGGCGCTGGTCTCCGGCGGTTGGTACCTGCTCGGGGTGCCGGAGACGCTGGACCCAGCCCAGCGCCGCCCACTGAGCCCCGGCCCGATAATCGCCGCCTTTGCCGAGGTTCTGGGCACCCGATCGACCATGTTCTATACCTTTAGCGCGACGCTGGTCTTCGGCGCCTTCGTGGTCTACCTCGCGACCGCCCAGCAGGTGCTGGAGGAAGGTTACCAGTTGGGGCCAATGTTCCCCTGGGCCTTCGGCGCATTGGCGTTCGCCTTTGCCCTGGCCAGTTTCGCCAACAGCCGGCTGGTGATGCATTACGGCATGCGGCGGCTATCGCTTTACTCGTTGGTGCTGATGATCGCGGTCAGCGCGGTGGCGGCGCTGCTGACCTGGACCGGCGGCAATGGCGGGTTGCCGCCGTTGTGGCTGTTCATGACGCTGATGTCCGTGATCTTCTTCGCCGTCGCCGTGCTGTTCGCCAACTTTATCTCGCTGGCATTGGAGCCACTGGGACATCTGG
>DATLAW010000091.1:0-2407 GCA_035527255.1 Thermohalobaculum sp.
TCCTGCCTTGACCTTATCGCCGTTGGAGACATGGATCGCACCGACGATGCCGCCTTCGCTGTGTTGGATGCGCTTGATGTTTGACTCGACCACCACCGTGCCGCTGGCGATGACCGCGCCGCTGATCGACGCGATCGCGCTCCATCCGCCAAACCCGGCCACCAGCGTGGCGACCACCAGAGTACCGATGGCCGACAACCGAACAATCGAGCGCGATGTGCCACCCCTGATGTTCGCCATTGGGCGATCGTCAGGCTTGTTGTTGACCATGGTCCTGCCTCAATGATTTCACCGCACGCGGAAGCACTTCCTCCTTGGGGCCGAAAGCCGACTGAATGCCGCCATCCAGAACCAGTATTTTGTTGGCATGGACGATCGCGCTTGGACGATGTGCAATCACCACCACGATGGCACCGTTGTCGCGCAGCGCCTTGATTGCCGCGGCGAGCGCCTGTTCGCCGTCATTGTCGAGGTTTGAGTTCGGCTCGTCGAGCACGATCAGGAACGGATTTCGAAACACCGCCCGGGCGAGCGCGATGCGCTGGCGCTGCCCTGCCGAGAGCGCATGCCCCCCCTCACCGGCCCGCGTCTCGTAGCCCTCTGGAAGTGTCAACGGCGGCGTAAAAACCAGCCACGTGGCGGCGCAAAAGTCTACCACTTGAGGATGCCTGGATCTGACGCCAAGGATGCATGTGGCGCCCCGGCGCCTGGGCTTTCAAATAGCAGGCGGTTGGCGGGGTGCATTGGCCCGCCGGAGCCAAAGTTTGAGTGAGGATCAGTTTGTGGCGGTGCTTTTGCGGGCGCGGCTTTGCCCGAGCCGGTAGCTGTCGCCGTTCATCTCAAGGATGTTGACGTGATGGGTCAGCCGGTCGAGCAGAGCGCCAGTGAGGCGCTCGGAGCCGAAGGTCTCGGTCCATTCATCAAATGGCAGATTGCTGGTGATCAGTGTTGCGCCGCGCTCGTAACGTTGCGAGATCAGCTCGAACAGCAGTTCGGCGCCGGTTTTGCTGAGCGGCACGAAGCCCAGTTCGTCAATGATCAGCAGCCTGTGGTTCACCAGCTGCTTCTGGAGCCGCAGGAGCCGGCGTTCGTCGCGGGCTTCCATCAACTCGTGGACGAGGGCGGCAGCGGTGGTGAACCCGACGGAGAGGCCTTTCTGGCAGGCAGCCAGACCCAGTCCCAGAGCGACATGGGTCTTGCCAGTGCCACTGGGCCCAAGGGCGATGACATTCTCCCGCCGTTCGATCCATTCGCAGCGCGCCAGTTCGAGCACCTGCATCTTGTTGAGGCTGGGAATGGCCTTGAAGTCGAAGCTGTCGAGGCTCTTGACCGCCGGGAACCTGGCGGCCTTGATCCGGCGCTCGATCATCCGCCGTTCCCGGTCGATCAGTTCCAGTTCCACCAATCGGGCGAGGAACTGGACATGGTCCAGCCCCTCGGCGGCGCATTGACGAGCGAGCTTGCCGTACTCCCTCAGGAAGGTCGGCAGCTTCAGCGTCTTGAGATGATGCTCCAGAAGCAGCGTCGGAGCGTCGGTCACGATGTACGCCCGTCCACCAGGCACATGTAGCTGGCCGCCGAAGTGGTGCCGACATTGGCGCGCGGCAGATAGGGGTAGATGTCGAGGTCGAGCCTGGGTGGGCGCTTCTCCACCTGGCACAGGACCAGATGCTTGACCGCATCAAAGCCGATCGCGCCCATCCGCAAGGCGGTCTTCACCGCGACATGCAGGTCGTCCAGATCGAAGGTCTCGAGCAGCCGCAGGACCTGCACATACTCCCGGCGACCCGCCTTGAGCATCCGGGCTTCCATCAGCCGGCGCAGGGTCTGGAACTCAGGCGGCAGGTCCCATCCGGCCAGTGGCGCCGCCTGATCCAGGGCGTTTATCTTCTTCTCCAGCAGAGACAGGTAATGCACCGGGTCGAAGACCATGTCCTCACGCTCGTAACTCCGGGGATGGCGAGCAATGATCTCTCCGCCGCAGCCGATGACAACCCGATCGACATAGCCGCGCAGCCAGACATCGCGGTGGCCATAGGCGACCGGCACGGAGTAATCGTTGGTCTTGTAGCGCACCAGCGCCTGGGAACTGACCCGTCCGGTTGCCTGGTCACAGGCGTCGAAGGGCGCGGGCGGCAACTCGGCCATGGCTTCCAGATCCCGCACGAGACGCTGGCCGATCGTCTCGTCGTGCCCGCGCAGGATGTCCGCCTGACGCTTTCGGCATTGATCCTCGAGCCAGGGATTGAAGGCGTCCCAGGATGCGAAGCGCGGCACCGGCACCATGAAGTTGCGTCGTGCCCAACCGACCAGCCCCTCAACGCTCCCCTTGTCGTTGCCCTTGCCCGGGCGGCCATAGCGATCGCGGATCAGGTAATGCGACAGGAACCCACTGAACAGCTTGGCC
>DATLAW010000092.1:0-12121 GCA_035527255.1 Thermohalobaculum sp.
GCGGGCCTCCAGCCGGGCGCGGCTTTCGGCCAGCACATCCTCGACCATCAGGCCGAACACCCGCCGCAATGCCTCGTGGCGGCGGCGCAGAGGCTCCAGCTTTGGGTAGGTGACGTCGACCTCGGCAAAACAGCCGCCGACCAGTGGCAGGGCGATGGCCTCGTCGATGGTGAACAGCTCCGCCCGCAGCCCGTCATGCAGGTCGTGGTTCACATAGGCGATATCGTCGGACAGTGCCGCGACCTGAGCCTCGGCGCTGGCGCGGGTGTGCAACTCAAGGTCATGGCGGGCGTTGTAGTCGACGATTGCAATGGGAAGCGCCGCAGTGGGTGCGCCGGCGGTGGCCAGCAGTGGGCCGTTATGCTTGGCGATACCCTCCAGCGTCTCCCAGGTCAGGTTCAGCCCGTCGAACTCGGCGTAATGCTGCTCCAGCTCGGTGACGATCTTCAGCGCCTGGGCGTTGTGGTCAAAGCCGCCATACTGGGCCATGCAGTCGGCCAGCGCATCCTCGCCGGTATGGCCGAAGGGGGTGTGGCCGAGGTCATGCGCCAGCGCCACCGCCTCGGCCAGGTCCTCGTTGAGGTGCAGGGTGCGGGCGATGGTGCGGGCGATCTGGGCCACTTCAATCGAATGGGTCAGCCGGGTGCGGTAATAATCGCCCTCATGCTCGACAAAGACCTGGGTCTTGTGCTTCAGCCGCCGGAACGCCGAGGAGTGAATAATCCGGTCGCGGTCACGCTGGAACGGCGAGCGGTGGGCGCTTTCCGGCTCGGGGTGCAGACGGCCCCGGCAATTGCCGGAGCTGGCTGCGTAGGGCGCCAGCTGTGTCTCGTCCATGGTCCGTCCCCCCGGGGTTGGCCCTTGTTTGGCCGCAGATCGCGAATACATTCATTGTTGTGGTGCCCTGTTATAGTGCCAGGGCGCCGTGGTTATAGCTGATTCGACACCCCATTGGGTGACAGAGGACAACGCATGGAACTGATGATCCCCGTAAAAGTCACCGACCGCGCCTTTGCCCGCCTGGCCGAGATTGCCGAGACCGGCGCGCCGAAGGCGTTGCGCGTTGCCGTGCTGGGCGGCGGTTGCTCGGGTTTCCAGTATGAGTTTCAACTTGAGGACACGGCGGCGGCGGATGATCTGGTGATCGAGGGTGGTGGCCAGCGGGTACTGGTCGACCCGGAGTCGCTGCCGTACCTCTCCGGCTCGGTCATCGACTTCAAGGATGAGCTGATCGGGGCGCGGTTTGCGGTAGAGAACCCCAACGCGACGTCGACCTGTGGCTGCGGGACCAGTTTTTCGGTGTGAGCGGTGGCTTTCCGTCAATAGCCGTTTGCCTAGTTCACACTGCCCGCCCTGCCCTCTAGTGTCGCCCCAATGATTCTCCCTGGGGCGAGATGCAACAAACCAAGCAACTGCTGAAATCAGTCTTTGGCTTCGACGCCTTCCGTCCAGGGCAGGAGGAGGTCGTTGCCGCCATCCTGGCGGGGCGTGATGTGCTGGCGATCATGCCGACCGGGGGCGGCAAGTCGCTATGCTTCCAGCTGCCGGCATTGCGCCGCGAGGGGCTGACGCTGGTGATCTCGCCGCTGATCGCCCTGATGCGCGACCAAGTGTCGGCGCTGCGCGAGGCTGGGGTCGAGGCGGGCGCGCTGACTTCCGCCAATGACCCTTGGGAGACCGAGCGGGTGTTTGAGGCGCTGGATGCCGGCACCTTGCGGCTACTGTATATGACGCCGGAGCGGCTGTCGTCGCAGGCGACCATCGGCATGCTGCGGCGCGCCAAGGTTACCCTGCTGGCAGTCGACGAGGCGCATTGCGTCAGCCAGTGGGGCCATGACTTTCGGCCCGAGTACCTGCGCATCGGCAGCTTGCGTGAGGCGCTTGGTGGCGTGCAGACCGCCGCCTTCACCGCCACCGCCGACGCCGAGACCCGCGACGAGATCCAGTCGCGGCTGTTTGCCGAACCGCCGGAGGTGTTCCTGCGCGGTTTTGACCGGCCCAACCTGTATCTGGCGTTCGAGCCAAAGGCGTCGCCCCAGGCCCGGATCCTAGAATATGTGAAGCGCCGCCCCGGTCAGGCAGGGATCATCTATTGCGGCTCACGCAAGAAGACCGAGGCGATTGCGGCGGCGCTGGTCTCCGCTGGCGTTGACGCGCAGGCCTATCATGCCGGGCTGGACCCGGAGACCCGCAGCGCCCGCCAGGACCGGTTCACCCGCGAGGATGCGGTGGTGATGTCGGCGACCGTGGCGTTCGGCATGGGGGTCGACAAGCCCGATGTGCGTTTTGTGGTCCATGCCGATCTGCCGAAATCGATGGAGTCCTATTACCAGGAGGTCGGCCGCGCAGGTCGTGATGGTGCGCCCGCCGACACCCTGACATTGTTCGGCATCGACGACATCAAACTGCGCCGGATGCAGATCGACCAGGGCGACGCGCCGCCTGAGCGCAAGCGCGCCGATCATCAGCGGCTGAACGCCCTGCTGGCGCTGGCCGAGGCGCCGGGTTGCCGCCGCCAGACCCTGCTGGCTTATTTTGGCGAGACCCTGGTCCAGCCTTGCGGCAACTGCGACCTGTGCCGCGAGCCGCCGGAGCGGTTCGACGGGACCACGGCGGTGCAGAAGGCGCTGTCGGCCATGCTGCGCACCGGCGAGCGTTTCGGCATCGAGCATCTGATCGCGGTGCTGCGCGGCGAGGCCGGCGAGCGGGTGCGCCAATTGGGCCACGATGCGCTGCCTACCTTTGGCGTCGGGGTCGAGTTCGATCGGGTTCAGTGGCGGGCGATTTTCCGGCAGATGTTCTCGCTCAGCCTCGCCACCGTGACCGAGATGGGCGGCTGGCAGATGACCGGGGCGGGCCGGGCTGTGCTGCGTGGCGAACAGCAGGTGATGCTGCGCAAGGACGTGCTGGCAGCGCGGGCCAAGGGTACCAAGGCGCCAAAGACCCGTGCCGTCGCTGGGTTAGGGCCGGAGGATGAGGAATTGTTCCAGACCCTGCGGGCGATGCGTGGCGAATTGGCGCGGGCCCGCGGGGTGCCGGCCTATGTCATCTTCCCGGACGCAACGTTGATCGACATCGCGGTGCGAAAACCCCGGACACTTGACGAATTTGCCGAATGCCACGGGGTCGGCGCCAAAAAACTCGAGAGCTTCGGCATGGCGTTTCTGGAGGCGATGGCCGAGGGGCCGGTTGAGCAACCGCACCCGTCGCGGCGAAAATTGGCTGGCGAGCAGGGTGCCAGCCTGTTCGACGCCTTGCTTGAAGCCCAAGTGGCGCTTGCCAATGGCGGTCACGGCACCGACCGCTACCTCGCCTGCACCTCGGCGACACTGGCAAAGATCGCCGAAGCGCGGCCCCGCGATCTCGCCAGGCTGCAGGGTATCCCGGGCGTCGGTACCGTCAAGGCCGAGCGGTTTGGTGACGCCTTCCTGGCGTGTATTGAGGCGACGGAGGAGTGAGTTGCACCCGGAGCGCCGGACCCTGTAGGCTCGTCCCGGATCGCCATGGAGAACGCAAATGAAGATTGCCACCTACAACATAAACGGCATCAAGGCGCGGCTGCCCGCCCTGTTGGAGTGGCTGAGCGAGGCGCAGCCGGATGTGGCGCTGCTGCAGGAGATCAAATCGGTCGATGAGGGGTTTCCTAGGCCTGAGATCGAGGAGCTGGGCTATAACGTCGAGACTCACGGCCAGAAGGGTTTCAACGGAGTCGCCATCCTGTCGAAGCACCCGATCGAGGACGTGACCCGAGGCCTGCCCAGTATAGATGGTGATGACGAAAGCGACGAACAAGCCCGCTGGATCGAGGCGACGATTGTAGGAGCACGCGATGCGGTACGAGTTTGCGGGTTGTATCTGCCCAATGGCAACCCGGCGCACCCACCTGAGTCGCGGCCAAAATACGACTACAAGCTGGCCTGGATGGAACGGCTCGCGGCCCGAGCGAAAGATCTTATCGCGTCTGAAGAAATCGCCTTAATGGCCGGCGATTACAACGTAATTCCTGATCCGCGTGACGCCGAGAACCCAAAAAACTGGCAGACCGATGCGCTGTTCCTGCCGGAAACCCGCGCCGCATGGCGCCGGATCGTTAATCTGGGCTTTACCGATGCCCTGCGTGAGACCACCCAGGCTGACCATGTCTACAGTTTCTGGGACTACCAGCGCGGCGCCTGGGAGCGCAACGACGGCATCCGCATCGACCACCTGCTGCTGACCCCGCAGGCCGCCGACCGGCTGACCGCCGCTGGCATCGACAGCACGGTTCGCGGGCGCGAAAAGCCTTCCGATCATGTGCCGGTTTGGATCGATATCGATATCTAGACGCCGGGCCCCGAAAGGTAGGTCCCTCACGGTGCCGCGGATTATCCTGGCCGGCGCGGTGGGATAGGTGCTCTGGATGGCGCCTCACGGCTGCTCATCTCGACATTTCCGCCTGAGATTACGATCGGCGGCGCAACGCTTCCATTTTGCGCTTCGATCGGCCGCCGTCGTGGGATCGGTGCACTGGATGGTGCCTGTTTGCTGGTCGATCCGGCGCCGGCTGCCGAATCGCTCGCACGCTGGGGGCTGGTCGTTGCGCGCGCGGGTGGCAAGGGTGCCTGCGCCGGGTTTATCCCGTCGGATATTTCCGACGGCGTACTGGCCGGACCAACGACCAGGGTGTCGGTTCCTGATTTCAGATCAAGAGTTTCAATCATCAGGCGCGCGATCTCGGCCTCCTCGGGCTCATCCGGCAGGTCATTCACATCGCGCAGTCGAGCAATCTGCTGGGCCAGAAAGCCCATCATCGCTTCTTCGGCGATCGGGCGGTCACTGAAACTGCTTACTGTCACCAGCAACAATCGAGCGTTGATGTTGATAAACGTCCGCCAGAACCGAGGGGCCAGGAAGCTCTTGGCGGTTTGACGCCCCTCGACCAGCGCATACAGCGCGCCACCGACTTTCCGGGTCGCAACGACCTTTCCCGGAACCGCGCCGTTGCCCCGCCCGCGCAACTTGACGCCAGCGTCGCTGGAAACAAATATCGCGAAATCGTCGAGCGCCTGGGGGGGCTTGTCAAAGGCGGGCTCACCCGAGACCGAAATGGTCAGGATGCCGGGGAAACTGCGCGGGAGTGATATCTCCTGCTGATCGCCGGTGCCGTTAACCACTTGCGGCACACAGTCGGCGACCAATGCGAAGGCCGAGGAACGCGAGACCCCGACCGAGCCCTCGTCGAGACAATACCCATCGGGAGGTGCTACGACTATGCGTTGCCCGCGCACGGCAAAAACCGCGCGCTTCGAGCCAGTCGAGATGACCGCGAAACCCTTTTCACGCTGGACCCGAGACAATTCATCCCGGACGCCGCTTTCGCCAAGATTTTCGCAGCCTGCCAAAGCCATGACCGCGAGGAGTATTCCAACCAAGCAGGGCCGGCGGTAGCCAATGCGCTTCATGCCTGCCTCATTCGCCCCGAACCACTCACGCGGTCACCCCGCCAACAGAGAAAACGCCGCCGCCCTCACAGATCCGCGTAGACGTGGCGCTCGCCGGCATGGCCCGGATGGGTCACCGCGCCGTTCACGGTCGCGCCCACCAGCTGGGCGTATTTCCACAGTGCACCGGAGCCGTAGATGGTTTCGCGCGGACCGCTCCAGGCCTTGCGCCGGTCGCGCAGCTCCTTCGCCGAAAGCTTGACGTTCAGGGTGCCCTTGCGGGCGTCGATCTGAATGATATCACCGTTGCGCAGCAGCGCGATCGGCCCGCCAACCGCCGCCTCCGGCCCGACATGGCCAACGCAGAAACCGCGCGTTGCACCGGAGAAACGGCCGTCGGTGATCAGCGCCACTTTGCCGCCCATGCCCTGCCCCGACAACGCCGCGGTGGTCGCCAGCATCTCACGCATGCCGGGACCGCCCTTCGGCCCTTCGTTGCGGATCACCAGAACCTCGCCTTCCTTGTAGCTGCGGTTCTGAACCGCCTCGAAGGCCTCTTCCTCGTTCTCGAACACCCGGGCCGGACCCTCGAAATGCTGCTTCTTCATGCCGGCGACCTTGACGATCGCGCCTTCAGGGGCGAGGTTGCCTTTCAGCCCGACAACCCCGCCGGTGGCGGTAAGCGGGGTCTCGACCGGGTAGATTACCCGGCCGTCTGCGGCCAGCGCGATCTCGGACAGGTTCTCGGCAATGGTCTTGCCGGTCACCGTCATGCAGTCGCCGTGCAACAACCCGGCGCGCAGCAATTCCTTCATCACCACCGGCACGCCACCAACCTCATAGAGATCCTTGGCGACGTATTTTCCGCCCGGCTTCAGGTCGACGAAATAGGGCGTCGAGCGGAAGATCTCGCAGACATCGAACAGGTCGAACTTGATGCCGGCCTCGTGGGCGATGGCGGGCAGGTGCAGCCCGGCATTGGTTGAGCCGCCGGTGCAGGCGACAATGCGGGCGGCGTTCTGCAACGACTTGAGGGTCACGATATCGCGGGGACGGATGCCGCTTGCGAGCAGGTTCATCACCGCCCGCCCGCTGGCCTCGGCATATTGGTCGCGGCTCTCGTAGGGCGCCGGGGCGCCAGCAGAATTCGGCAGTGCCAGCCCGATCGCCTCGCTGACGCAGGCCATCGTGTTGGCGGTGAACTGGCCGCCGCATGCGCCCGCCGAGGGGCAGGCCACCGCCTCCAGCTTTTCCAGCTCGCAGGTTGAAAGGTTCCCGGCCTGATGCTGGCCGACCGCCTCGAACACGTCCTGCACGGTCACGTCCCGGCCCTCGAAGCGCCCCGGCAGGATCGAGCCACCATAGAGAAACACCGACGGAACGTTAAGACGCACCATCGCCATCATCATGCCGGGCAGCGACTTGTCGCAGCCGGCCAGGCCGACCAGTGCGTCATAGGCGTGGCCGCGCATGGTCAGCTCGACCGTGTCGGCAATCGCCTCACGCGAGGCCAGCGAGGACTTCATGCCCTCGTGCCCCATGGCGATGCCGTCGGTCACGGTGATGGTGGTGAACTCGCGCGGGGTGCCGTGGGCTTCCTTGACGCCGAGCTTCACCGACTGGGCCTGCCGGCTGAGCGCGATGTTGCAGGGTGCGGCCTCGTTCCAACAGGTCGCGACGCCAACGAAGGGGCGATGGATTTCCTCGTCGCTGAGGCCCATGGCATAGAAATACGACCGGTGCGGCGCCCGGGCCGGACCTTCGGTCACATGCCGGCTGACGAGTTTCGATTTGTCGAAGGTTTTCGCGTCCATGCCTTATCCGCCTCCCCGAGAGCGTTTGTGGTGATTCAGTGCTGGCGAGACCCTAACGGTGACCCCGAAAGGTTTCCAGCGGTTATGAAGCGCCGCTGCGGATCGGAAGCTCAAAATGTTCCCAAGGGGTGAAATTCCGGTCGGGATCGATTATATTGAATGCATCCGCTGCGTTGGACTATTGAACCAGAAATCAGAGAGGAGGCCCGCCATGAGCAAGCACCCAATCGACCATGATCGTGCCCGTGACAACAACCAAGTGGCCAAACGATATAGCCGGATCGAGCGTGAGACAGCCGACGGTCTGACCGATCCGAAAGTTCGCGCGATGGCCAAGGCTGGGCACTCAGACGAAGCTGCCACCGATGAGGCCCGCCTGCGCGCCTTTGTGAAGATCGACCGGGAACAGAGTGATTCGTAGACATTTACGGCATTCGGAACAGATCAACTAAACTGGCGCCGATGACTTAAAATTGCCATTGTCGGGAGTGATGATCTCTCCAGACATCTGCTGCAATGCACCAATGGAGCCTGCTTGTGACGACTCCCCTTGACTACTTCGCGGCGCCCGGAACGGCGCGCCCCGGATTGTGGCGCCTGTTTGTCGGGATCGTCCTGATCGTTCTCGGGTGGATACTCTGGACCATCGTCGTGATGTCCGCCTTCGTCCTTTTCAAGCTGGCAGCCGGCCAGCAGACCTCCGATGCACTGCAATCATTGAGCGACTTCCTTTCGGCGACCAGCCCAGCTTCGGTGATATTTCAACTCGTCACTTTTGCCGGTATCTGGCCGGCCGTCTGGATCATGTTGAAGCTGCTACACGGTCAGCCATTCGGTACGCTGTTTTCACCCGAGGGCCGGATACGTTGGGCCGATTTCGGCGGCGGATTGCTGTTGGCTGCCGGATTCTGGGTCATTACGATGATTTTCGGCATTGCGATTGTCGGGACGCCAGTTCGAACTGACTTGCCGCTGTCAACTTGGGTCATTGCCTTCGCACCGCTGGCGATTTTGGTATTCTTCCAAGCCTCGGCGGAGGAATTGATTTTTCGCGGCTATATCCTGCAACAGCTCGCGGCGCGCTGGCGCAGTCCGTTGGTCTGGGGGTTTCTGCCCGCGTTCCTGTTCGGATTGGCGCACTACTCCAGCGGTTCGGCACTGGGAATCGGCTGGCACTATGTTGCGGTTACTCTGATGTTCGGTTTGGCCACGGCGGCGCTGGTCTGGCGCACTGGCAGTCTGGCGGCGGCGATGGGTCTGCATACCGGCATGAACCTGTTCTCGCTATCCGGCATCGGGCTGAAAGGGATCATCGAGGGTACGCAGCTTTACCTTTATGACGCCTCCGGCGCCAAGATCCTGTTCCTGGCCGATGGAATCGCGACATTCTGCATATTGATGTTTGTGCTGTCGCCGCTGTGCCCATTGAGGGCGCGTTCGTTTGCGCCGGTGTCGGTGTCCTAGCGCGACGTCAAGCCGTGCCGTTGATGCCAGTCTGCCAATGCCTCGTCAGGGTAGTCGTTGAACGCTTTTTCCGGCTCGCCTAGCCCTGATCGGGCCCAAGCGACAGCCGATCCCAACATCATATCCACATGCGCCGGGGGCGTCGGCAGGGGTGTGTCGATGGCACCGGCATTCGGGTGGATGAAATCGGGCCAGCGGCCATCCCAGTTCCATAACGGCGAGCCGCAGTTGCCGCAGAACCGCCGGCCGCTGCCGTTTGTGCTGCCTTCTGTGCGGTCGCCTGTCGGGTCGTAGACGCAGATATGTTTGGCGCCCTCGACCACCATACCCTTGACCCAGCCACCGAGATTGATGCCGAAGCCAGCGGAGCCCGCCGTCTTGCGGCAGATCGAGCAGAAACAGCGCAGATACGGCACCGGCGACGAGGCGTCGAGGCTGAAGCGGACGCAGCCGCAGTGGCAGGAACCTTCGAGGCGCATGATACCCTCCGTATATTTGCGAGGTGGGATTATCCCGCATTTTCCCGGATGGCGGGGCGAAACCCCGCCCTACAGCAGGTTTGAAAGCCGAGTTAGCGCTGCTGCCAGCCGCTCGCGTTCGGCTTGGGCGCCGGTCAGCCGTTCACGTTGTTCGGCGACTATATCTTCGGGCGCATTGGCGAGGAATTTCTCGTTGCCAAGCTTGGCTTGCAGGCCGTCGATTTCCTTGTCGAGCTTGGCCATCGCCTTCTCCAGCCGGGCTTGTTCGGCGGCGACATCGATCACGCCGGCAAGCGGCAGGTTGATGGCGCAATCCTCCATCGCCACGGTGATCGCGCCCTTGGGGGCCTGATCGGCCAGGGTGATTTCGCTCAAACGCGCCAGCCGCCGGATCAGGGCGCCGTTGCGCTCCAGCCGCTCGGCCACAGCCACCCCTGCCCCGGTCAGGATCATCGGGATCTGGGCGCCGCCGGGCACGTTCATCTCGGCCCGGACCGAGCGGACGCCATCGATCACTTTTATCACCCAACCCATTTCGGCATCGGCCACGGGGTCTGCGAGGTCGAGCGGCAGGTTGGGCCAATCGGTGTGGATCAGCATTTTGTCGCGCTTGGCGATCTGGCCCCACAGCTCCTCGGTGATGAAGGGCATGATCGGGTGCAGCAGTTTCAGGCATTGGTCGAGCGCCCAGGCCGTGGTGGCGCGGGTCTCGATGCGGGCAGCCTCGGGCACGTCGTCGCCCTGCAGCAGCGGCTTCGACAGCTCGACATACCAATCGCAGAACACACCCCAGACATGGGCATAGAGGCCGCTGGCGACGTCATTGAAGCGGTAGCCTGCCAGCGCCGCATCGGTGGTGGCGGCGATCCGGGCAGTTTCGCCGACGATCCATTTGTTAACGGTCTGGGTGACGGCGCGCGGGTCGAAATTTGGAACCACCGCACACTCGTTCATCTCGGCGAAGCGGGCGGCGTTCCACAGCTTGGTGCCGAAATTGCGGTAGCCTTCGACCCGGGTGGTCGCCAGCTTGATGTCGTTGCGGCCCTGGGCCTCCATCGAGGTCAGGGTGAAGCGCAGCGCGTCGGCGCCGTATTGATCGATCAGGTCCAGCGGGTCGATGATATTGCCGAGCGACTTCGACATCTTCTTGCCGTGCTCGTCGCGGACGATGGCGTTGATGTAGACGGTATGGAACGGCGCCTGCGGGCGACCTTGGTCGTCCTTCAGGAAGTGCAGCCCGTCCATCATCATCCGGGCGACCCAGAAGAAGATAATGTCGAATCCGGTGATCAGGACCGAGGTCGGGTAATAGCGGGCAAGCTCCGGCGTGGCGTCCGGCCAGCCGAGGGTCGAGAACGGCCAGAGGGCGGAGGAGAACCAGGTGTCGAGGACGTCGGGGTCGCGATACAGCGTCAAAGTGTTACCCATCACGCGATAACCGAAATCAGCTCTTTCCTCATCGACCACAATCTTTTCGAAGTTCCAGTTCCCTGCGTAGTATTCATACGCCATCTTTATGGCTTCATCGGCTGACGCCGCGCAAAACGCTTTTAAGCCCTTCGCCTCGCGAAGCTCCCAGCGGCTATCGACCACTGCGCCATCGGCCGGCGGCCCATACCAAACCGGAATCTTATGCCCCCACCACAGCTGACGCGAGATGCACCAGGGTTCGATGTTCTCCATCCAGTGGTAGTAGGTGTTCTCCCAGTTTTTCGGCACGAATTTGGTGGTGCCGTCGCGCACTGCCGCGATGGCCGGTTTGGCCAGCGTTGCGGCGTCGACAAACCACTGGTCGGTCAGCCATGGTTCGATGGCGACCCGCGAGCGGTCGCCGTGGGGGACCATGTGGGTCTCGGCGTCGATGCCGTCGAGCCAGCCCTGCGCCTCGGCCAGTGCTACGATCTGCTTGCGGGCGACGTGGCGGTCGAGGCCGTGCAGTGCCATTGCGTTGGCATCCGGCGCGCAGCCGTCCAGGAACTCCGCATTGCCGTCGAGCAGCATCTGGGCCTTGCTGTCCATCACATTGATGCTGGGGAGGCCTTGCCGCTGGCCGACCTGAAAGTCGTTGAAATCATGCGCCGGGGTGATCTTGACGGCGCCGGAGCCCTTGGTCGGGTCGGCATGCTCGTCGGCGACGATGGGGATGCGGCGTCCGACCATCGGCAGGATGACATGCTTGCCGATCAGCCCGGCATAGCGCGGGTCGTCGGCATTGACGGCAACGGCGGTGTCGCCGAGGTAAGTCTCGGGGCGAGTGGTGGCGACGACGATGTAGTTGCGCTCCTCCCATTCCGTCGGGTTGCCGTCCTCGTCATGGGCAGTCGGGTGGCGGTAGGTCACGCCGTCGGCGAGCTTATAGCGGAACTGCCACAGGTTGCCGTTCATCTCGACCTGCTCGACCTCGAGGTCGGAGATCGCGGTCTCGAAATGCGGGTCCCAGTTCACCAAGCGTTTGGCCTTGTAGATCAAGCCTTCGTTGTAAAGCTGCACGAACACCTTAAGTACTGCCTGGCTCAGGCCCTCGTCCATGGTGAAGCGGTCGCGCGACCAGTCGCAGCTTGCCCCCAGCCGCTTCAACTGGTTCAAGATGGTATCGCCGGATTCCTGCTTCCACTCCCAGACCTTCTTGACGAAGGCCTCGCGGCCAATCTCGCGGCGGCCCGGTTGCTGGGTCTCCATCAACTGGCGCTCGACCACCATCTGGGTGGCGATGCCCGCATGGTCGGTGCCAGGCTGCCACAGGGTGTCGAAGCCCTGCATGCGCTTCCAGCGGATCAGGATGTCCTGCAGGGTGTTGTTCAGCGCATGGCCCATATGCAGCGAGCCGGTGACGTTTGGCGGCGGGATGACGATGCAAAACGTCTCGGCGCCGGGCTTGGCGTTAGCGCCGGCCGCAAAGCAGTTGTTCTGCTCCCAGCGAGCGTAGATCCGCCCCTCGGCCTCG
>DATLAW010000093.1:0-9223 GCA_035527255.1 Thermohalobaculum sp.
GAAGCCGGCGCGCGGACATGGGAGATCCTCACCTCGCTCGCAGCAACCTGCCAACAGACCGGAACCTCGTTCGTCGATCTTATCGTCGAACAGTTGACCATGAGCCCTCAAACCGAGGGCGCAGGCTAAACAGGTACAGAAAGGGGGAGGGACAGGGTGGGGGTCCGGTGTGGCGCGAAACTCCCATGCGACAATCATGTTATTCCCCCAACATCCAGACACCATCGGGCTCGAATGCGTGGAAGGCAAAGGCAAAGACCACCTCATGGACCACGCCAACGCCGGTGGCGGCATCGTAGACCCGAACATCACCGACCTCGCGGCCCTTGCCGATGGTCCGGGTATCTAAGGCGGACGCCTGTCCCTCGGCCCAACTCAACCGATATCCCGCCTCGATAATTTCACCCAGCCCGGCCAGCCGGGCCAACGGCCAGGCGCGGTTGCCAACACGCACTACCCGCGCGACCGGGTCGATGCCGTGCGGCGGCATCTCGCCCTGATAGAGGAACGGTCGGCCGCTGTCGTAACCTGCATAGGGGTTGGCGCCGTACTCCCGCCGATGGCCCCCGGGTTCGGCCTTCACCAGGCCGTCTGGGTTGCGGGCGAGGTATCCGGCCCAGCTTTCCAGCAAGGCGGGCAGGGGTGTCAGCTCGGCCCCAAGCAGCGCGCCGACGATGGCGCGACCCTGGAACTGCTGCCACCAGCTATCGGTCTGGCGGTCGAACATCACCATGTCGGAGAACCGCAGCATGCCCGAGACGCCGAACTCCAGCACCTGGCCCCCCTCTGGGCCGTCGAGTCGGCGGTCAAAGATCAGGCCGGAATTGCATAACGGGCAGAAGGTGACGGCAACCGGCACGTCGCCAATCTGGTCGTTGACGATCTCGTGCCACATCAGATAGCGCACCGGGTAGGCGCGGGGCAGCTGGCCGTCGAGTTCCAGCACCATGACCGGCTCGCGCGGATCAAGCGCTTGTTCGGTGCGGGCCGAGATCATTTCCGGCCCAGTGATCGCCGGAATGCCGTCCTTGGGCGGGCCGCCGGAGAAAACCTCGGCCGGGTCCACCGATATCTGGCTGAAATCTGTTTGTGGCCAGGCGCGCTTCCAGCTCTCGGGCACGTCGGCGGCGCTGGCGAGTTGCGCCAACAGCATCAGGGCAAAGGCTGCGATCAGGCGGTGTATCATTGGCGGGTCTCCCGTCAAGACATCGGGGGTTCCGCAAAAGCATAGGGCGCGGGGAGACCCCGCGCCCAGCACATCATCTCACAATACCGCGAGGGGTTACTTGTCGGCGGCGATGCTCACCTTGATCATCCGGTCCGGATCGGTGACGGCGCCCGAGCCTGGCACACCGCGCTTGATGTTGTCGACATGCTCCATGCCCGAGATCACCTTGCCCCAGACAGTATACTGGTTGTTCAGGAAATGACCGGCATCGAACATGATGAAAAACTGGCTGTTGGCCGAGTTCGGGTTCTGCGACCGGGCCATGCCAGCGACGCCGCGATCGAACGGCACCGACGAGAACTCCGCCGCCACATCGGGCAGGTTCGAGCCGCCAGTGCCAGTCCGCCCGGCGTTATAGCCGTTTTCCATGTCGCCGAACTGCACGTCGCCGGTCTGGGCCATGAAGCCCTCGAGCACTCGGTGAAAGGCGACATTGTCATATTCGCCGGCACGGGCCAGCGCCTTGATCCGCTCGACATGCAGGGGAGCGACGTCGGGCAGCATCTCGATGACGACCTCACCGGTCTTCATCTCGATCACCAGGGTATTCTCGGGGTCTTTTATTTCCACGGCCTTGGCCTCCGGGGTTGTGAGTGTGAACAGCAGGGCCGCCGCTAGACAAATTGATCTGAACATCCGTTGCTCCGCTCGTGAATCAGGGAGGCGTAGGGTTAACGCCTGGGCGGACGCGGGTCAAACCCCTGAAATGGCCTGGCGGCATCAGGCTTTGCCGAAACGTTTCTTCAGCGCCTGCTCGACCGCGGGACAGACAAATTTCGAGACATCCCCGCCCAACCGCGCGATTTCCTTGACCAGCTTCGAGGCGATTGCCTGGTGCTTTGCGCCGGCCATCAGAAATACCATCTCAATCTTGTCGTTCAGGGCGCGGTTCATGCCAACCATCTGAAACTCGTACTCGAAATCCGCGACCGCCCGCAGGCCACGGATGATCACCTTCGCGCCGACCTCCTCGGCAAAGCTCACCAGCAGGTTATCGAATGGGCGGACCTCGATCACCATGCCGGTCGAGGCGGCGATCTCGGCACATTCACCCTCGATCAGGGCAGCCCGTTCCTCCAGATTGAACAATGGCCCCTTGTCACGGTTGATGGCGACGCCAATCACCAAACGATCGACCAGATTCGCAGCCCGGCGGATGATGTCGGTGTGCCCGTGCGTGACCGGATCGAACGTTCCGGGATACAAACCTGTGCGCAATTATTCCTCCTGTGTCCCGGCGAACAAATCTGGCTCGCCGAGCCGCCATGCAACACGCATCGCGTGGCCGGTCAAGCCTAAACCTGCCGCCGCGCCGCCTCAGCCGCTGAGCATGCTCGCCATGGCGGCGTTTTCGTGTTCGATCTCGGCCATCCTAGCCTTGACGACATCGCCGATTGACAACAGGCCAACCATCTTGCCGCCCTCGGTGACCGGCATATGGCGGAACCGGCCCGCCGTCATCCGCTGCAGTACCGAATTGGCGGCCTCGTCCGGGGTGCATGTCTCGACCGACTCCGTCATCAGCTTGCTGACTGGCATGGTCAGGCAACCACCCGCCTCACGGGCCAGCGCGCGGACGATGTCGCGCTCGCTGAGGATGCCAGCGATGTCGTTTCCGGCCACGCTGACAACGAGGGCACCGAAGCGTTTGGCCGCGAGTATGTCAGCCGCCGCAGCTACCGTGGATTCCGGCGTGATTGTCTCTACCACGGATGATCCCTTGAGTTTCATGATATGCATCACGTTCATGGCGTCCTCCTGATTGGTTCGTTGGGTCAGCGTGAAATCATCGCCCGCGCGAGTCAATGGCTCGCTTTGGCTCTCTGTGGTTCCCGGTGCTCTACGCGTCAGTCGCACTGATGTGATGGCCGTGGACCAACCCCGCCCATTTCGCCGGTAAATGGGGGTCGGTTAGAATACGCTGAAGCTGCTGGGAGATCGACGCCGAATTATCCATCAACCACTCTGCATCGACGCAAAATGAATTGCGACGGGATGCCGAATTCGTTGCGTTGAAGTTTATGAGCAGGCCCGAATGGTTCGTCGTCTGCGCGAAACTTCAATAGGAGTGACCGAGATGATCTCGATTCGTGTCCTCGCCGCCGCCGTACTCGCTTCGAGCGGACTTGTTCTTTCCACGCCAGCGCTCGCGGCGCCAAGAGATGGCGCGACCGTGGCTCCATGGGCCAATGCGACAGTCCTCGTGAAGAACAAGCACAGCAGCGGCAAATGGTCGAATACCGACGAAAGTGAGCAGTGGCGCCGCCGTGACGGGAAAAGCGATGGAGATCGCACCCGCACCAGGTCCGATGACCGCCAGCGGAGCAATGACGATGGTCGCGCCCGCTCCCAGCGCACGGATCGGGAATGGCGGCGTGACGGCAACCGGGATCGCACCCAGCGCTCGGATCACAGTTGGCGCCGCGACAACGACCGTGGCCGCATCCAGCACTCGGATCGCAATTGGCGCCGCGACAACGACCGTGGCCGCACCCAGCGCTCGGATCGCAATTGGCGGCGTGATGGCAACGGCAACAACGGTAATCACTTCGGTTGGGACCGCGGTAATCACTACGGCTGGTACAAAGGCCAGAAACGCAAGCACTGGCGTGCCCGTCAACATCCGCGCCATCGGTACTACGTCGGGCGGCAAATGCCTCGGGTCCAGTATGTCGTGATTCACGAGTACAACGACTACTACCTGCCGCCACCCCGTCGCGGGCACTATTACGCGCGCGTTGACAACGACGTTTATCTGGTGGCCGAGGCGACCAAATTGATCATCGACGCCTTCGTGCTGCTCGACGCGACCAGTAACTAAACAACGCTTACCGAGCGGCGCGGCGCCAATATGGCCCGCGCCGCTTTCGCGTTATTCCGCCGCCATCCGCCCGGCCTTCACCAGCATCGGGCGCAAATACCGCCCGGTGTGGCTGCCCTCAACCTCGGCCACGTCCTCGGGCGTTCCCGCCGCGACGACGTAGCCACCGCCGTCGCCGCCTTCAGGCCCGAGGTCGATAATCCAGTCGGCGGTTTTGATGACGTCGAGATTGTGCTCGATCACCACCACCGAGTTGCCCTGATCGACCAACTCCTGCAGCACTTCCAGAAGCTTCCTCACATCGTCGAAATGCAGCCCGGTGGTCGGCTCGTCGAGGATATAGAGGGTGCGCCCGGTCGCCCGCCGCGACAGCTCCTTCGACAGCTTCACGCGCTGCGCCTCGCCGCCCGACAGCGTCGTCGCTTGCTGGCCGATCTTGACATAACCCAAGCCCACCCGCTGCAACGTCTCCATCTTTTCGCGGATCATCGGGATTGCCTCGAAGAACCGCACCCCGTCCTCGACCGTCATGTCCAGCACCTGGGCAATCGAGTGGCCGCGATACTTGATCTCCAGCGTTTCGCGGTTGTAGCGCGCGCCCTTGCAGGTGTCGCAGGTGACATAGACATCGGGCAGGAAGTGCATCTCGATCTTGATCACCCCGTCGCCCTGGCAAGCCTCGCAGCGTCCACCCTTGACGTTGAACGAGAACCGCCCCGGTTTGTAGCCGCGCGCCTTCGATTCCGGCAGGCCGGTGAACCAGTCGCGGATCGGTGTGAACGCGCCGGTGTAGGTGGCCGGGTTCGAGCGTGGAGTGCGCCCAATCGGCGACTGGTCGATATCGATCACCTTGTCGAGCTGGTCCAGCCCCTTGATCGTCCGGCACGGGCCGGGCTGCAGCCGCGCCCCGTTCAGCCGGTTGGCGGCGGTCTTGTACAGGGTCTCGACCGTCAGGGTCGATTTGCCGCCGCCGGAGACCCCGGTGATGCAAGTGAAAGTCCCCAGCGGGATCTCGACATCAATGTTCTTCAGGTTGTTGCCGGTGGCGCCCTCGATGGTCAGCGTCTTGCCGTTGCCAGGGCGGCGGCTGCCGGGGATCGGCACACTGCGCCGCCCAACTAGATAGTCGCCGGTGATCGAGCCCTCGGTCGCGGCGATATCGTCCGGCGTGCCGGTGGCGACCACCCGGCCGCCATGAACCCCGGCGCCGGGGCCGATGTCGATAACATAGTCGGCCTCGCGGATCGCCTCCTCGTCATGCTCGACCACGATCACCGTGTTGCCCTGATCGCGCAGGCCCTTCAGGCTTTCCAACAGCCGTCCGTTGTCGCGCTGGTGCAGCCCGATGGACGGCTCGTCGAGCACATAAAGCACCCCGGTCAGACCCGAGCCGATCTGGCTCGCCAGCCGGATGCGCTGGCTTTCGCCGCCGGACAACGTGCCGGAGTTGCGGCTGAGGGTCAGGTAGTCCAGCCCGACATTGACCAGGAACCCCAGCCGCTCGCGGATCTCCTTCAGAATCGCACTGGCGATCTCGTTCTTCTGGACGCTCAGGTCGGCCGGCACACCTTGGACCCAATCCAGCGCCTCGCGGATCGACATCTCGGTTACCTTGCCGGCATGGCGCCCGCCGATCTTCACCGCCAGCGCCTCGGCCCGCAGCCGGTAGCCGCCACAGGTGCCGCAGGGGCGGTTGGTCTGGTAGCGCTCGAACTCCTCGCGGACCCAGCTTGAATCGGTCTCGCGGTTGCGCCGCTCCATATTCGGGATCACGCCCTCGAAGGTCCGCTTGATGTTGTAGACCCGGCCACCATCGTCGTAGCGGAAGGTGATCTCGTCCTCGCCCGAGCCATACAGCATGACCTGGCGCGCCTGCTCCGGCAGCTCACCCCAGGGCGTAGTGTGCTTGAAGCCGTAATGCGACGACAAGGCCTCCAGCGTCTGGCGGAAATAGGGGGTTTTCGACTTCGACCAGGGTGCCAGCGCGCCCTGGATCAGGCTTAAGGATTGGTCCGGCACCACCAGCCGCTCGTCGAAATACAGCTCCACCCCAAGCCCGTCGCAGTCCGGGCAGGCACCGAAGGGCGCATTGAACGAAAACAGCCGCGGCTCGATCTCGGCGATGGTGAAACCCGAAACCGGGCAGGCGAAATTCTCGGAAAATGTTACCCGCTCCGGCTCGCCATCCTGTGGCGCGGTCTCGACGATGGCAATCCCGTCGGCCAGCCCGAGCGCGGTGGTAAAGCTGTCCGCCAGGCGGGTCTCGATACCGGGCTTTACGATGATCCGGTCAACCACCACATCGATATTGTGACGGAACTTCTTGTCCAGCGTCGGCGGCTCGTCCAGATCGTGAAACTCGCCGTTGACCTTGACCCGCTGGAACCCCTGCTTGCGCAGTTCCAGGAACTCCTTGCGGTATTCGCCCTTGCGGTCGCGGATGATCGGGGCCAGCAGATAGGCCCGCGTGCCTTCCTCCATCGCCATCACCCGATCAACCATGTCCGCGACCTGCTGGGCCTCGATCGGCAATCCGGTGGTCGGCGAGTAGGGCGTCCCGGCCCTGGCGAACAGCAGCCGCAGGTAATCGTATATCTCGGTCACCGTGCCAACGGTCGAGCGCGGGTTCTTCGAGGTGGTCTTCTGCTCGATCGAGATCGCCGGCGACAGCCCCTCGATATGATCGACCTCGGGCTTCTGCATCATTTGCAGGAACTGGCGGGCGTAGGCCGACAGGCTCTCGACATAGCGCCGCTGGCCCTCGGCATAAATCGTGTCGAAGGCCAGAGACGATTTGCCGGAGCCCGACAACCCGGTGATCACAGTCATCGTGTCGCGCGGGATATCGACGTCGATGCCCTTGAGGTTATGCTCGCGCGCGCCCCGGACTGAGATGAACTTTCGCTCGGCCATATTCTCCGCCGCCTGATTCCCGTGGTTCGTATTTCCGGTTCACAGATAACCACTCGTGCCCCGATTGCGAGTCGTATGAGTGTAAACAAACCATGAACATAATCAAGGACAGGTTGTCGGCCATCCTTCGTTCAGCTAACACGATCTAGAAAAGCGCCGAGTTCTATGGAGTTGCGGCCATTCGCGGGGGGAGCAGACACAATGGCGTTCAATCTTGGAACCGCGGGTCAGACCCTGCGGCTATTGCGCACCGTCCACACCTGGCTCGGCGCCTTCATCTTTCCCTGGATCATTGTCATCGGTGCGACCGGGTTCTATCTGAATCATGCGCCGCCAATCTTGTCGCTTCTGGAGGGTCCGAAATACGCCAAAAGCCGGTTCGACGAATGGAAGGTGGTCTCGCCAGTGACCCAAGATACCGCACGTGCGGTCGCGATGGCGGTTTGGCCGGACGAGCCAGTCCAGAAGGTCGCCGAGACGGTCTACCACGACCGGCCAAGCTTCGAGTTTACCAAGGCTTCTGGCACAGTCATCGTCACCCGCCCCACCGGCCACTACTTCGTCAAGACCACCAACACGCGCCGCACATTCGCGCCAGATGGCACGCTGCTGCACTCGAAGATCTATTGGGGCGCGACGTTCAAACGGCTGCACCGCGATGGCTGGCTTGGCGGTGGCCTCGGCACCTGGCTCGCCGATATCACCAGCCTGGCGATGGTGTTGTTTGGCATTACCGGCGCCGTCCTGTGGTGGCTGCCACGATCGCGGCGGGTCTGGCGGGCCGTAACCGGCCGCAAATGAACGCGCCCGGGTGCTATTCGGGCAAAACCGGCTGCACCAGCAGATCGTTCATCAATTCCTCGATGAACAGACTCAGCAACTGCTGGCGCCCGCTAACGCCCGCCTTCGAATAGATCGCGTTGCACTGCGCCTTGATGGTGCCGTCCTTGGTTTGGCGGATCCGGGCGATATCGGCGATGGACAGTCCCTTGATCGCCAACATTGCAACGTCGCGCTCGGATGGCGTCAGTTCCCAGGCATCGAAATGCTCCTCCAGAAGTTCGAGGAATGCGCCGGAGGCAATCCGCAACTGGGCTTCGACGCGCTTCTGCCGGGCTCTGATGCGGCGAATCTCCAGCGCTGTCACGCCGATGCCCATCATGAGCGCCAAAACCGCGACAAGCTCGACGCCGTGATGGATATTCTCGTTGGTCAGCAGGACCAAGCCCCGAAGGTCCGCCACCACGTCGAACAGAAAAAATACCGCGCAGCCGGCCTGCGCAACCAGCAGCCCGGAAAGAGCGAGCGTTCTGCCGGTCCGGGCGGGTCTGCCGGAAAGCATGGGTTCAGGTGCGGTCATATCCTCACGGCCTGGCGGCCGCGGTTATTCTCCGGGGCCGGGGATTTCCTTCTGCCCGTTGATCATAGCGCGGACCAGGTTCACTTTGGAATGCCGGGTCTCGAAAACAACCCCCGCGACATGAAGTATCACCGAGATCAGCACCCAGTTGGCAACGATCTCGTGGGTCTCCTCGACCCAGTCGACGCCCCAGAACGTCTTGGTCGTCATCAAAATGCCGGTGACGCAGACCGCGATCAGCGACGCCCACAGGTTATAGGCCATAAGCGCACCCAGCGGGTTGTGCGAGAGATGCAGCGCGTGCTCCCCTCGCCGCAATCCCGCCAGATGCGCCCACGCCGCCCGCAGGCTCGGGGGGAACGCGCTGAAGCGGGCGTAGCGCGAGCCGACCAGCCCCCAGATCAGCCGGAGGGCAACCAGCGCCAGCACCACATAGCCGGCCCAGCGATGGACCGCCCAGTCCTCATCCAGAACCGTCAACTCCGCCAGTACAAGGACCGCGACCGTCCAGTGTGTGACGCGGACAAACATGTCCCAGACAGGAATGCGTTGCATGGCGTGGTGCCCTCCGTGATCAGCCGTCAGTGGCTACAGGTCAGTTTTCTTCCTTGACCTTGGAAACCATGCCGGTCGTGGTATCGACATAGACCTCGTAGCGCTTGCCGTCCTTTAGGGCATAGGCTTCCAGCATGCCATCCTCTGGCTTGACCTTCTTCACCTCGTAACCCTGCGCGACGAGGCTGGAAGTGATTTCGTCAGCAGTCTTGCCGACGATAACGCCGTCCAGCTCGGACGAGGCGGCAGCGAAGCTCAGCGGCAGCGCCAGCGCGGCGGCGAGTGCTGTTCCGGCGATCAGGGTGCGAATACGGTTGGTGCTCGACATTTGGGGTATCTCCTGTGG
>DATLAW010000094.1:0-22992 GCA_035527255.1 Thermohalobaculum sp.
TGCCCTCTTCATAGCCCAGATGCGCCGTCAGTTCGGCCCCCAGCATCCGCTCCATCAGTTTGATCTTGAGCTCTTTCATCAGCCCGGCATCGCCAAGCAGATCCTCAGGCCGCTCGCAGCCCTTCAGAAGTTCGTCCAGCAGTTCCTTGGAAATCGTCATCGTCCTTGCTCCTCTCAGGAAGCATCGACCAAAGCCCAGTTACACAGAAGACCGGACACTCTCCCGAGTTCGTGCGCCGATCGGACTGGCCGGTGTTCCTGGCCGGCGGGCTGACGCCGGAGAATGTCGGCGAGGCGATCCGGGTGGTCCGGCCCTTCGGGGTTGATGTCTGTACCGGGGTCAGGGTCGACGGTGGGCTTGACCGGGGGCGGCTGGAGGCGTTCATGGAAGCAGTCCATACGGCAGATCGCGAGACTGATTCATGAGCATCTTCAACCTCGGATCGATCAACATCGACTATGTCTACCGGGTGGAGCACCTGCCGAGGCCGGGCGAGACTGTCGCCGACATTGGCTATGCCAGCGGATTGGGCGGCAAGGGGGTAAATCAGTCGATCGCGGCTGCGCTGGCCGGCGCGCGGGTGCATCACATCGGCGTTGTCGGGGCCGACGGCGGGTGGATAGTCGAGCGGCTGATCGCGGCGGGGATTGATGTCAGTAATGTGCAGGAGGTCGAGGGCGTGACAGGGCATGCGATTGTTTGTGTCGATGCGCATGCCGAGAATCTGATCATTGTTCATGGCGGGGCTAATCGGGGTCTGACGATGGCGCAGATCGACCGGGCGCTGGTGCAAGCGGGGCCAAGCGACTGGTTTCTAACGCAAAATGAAACCAACATGAGTGCCGAGGGCTTTGCCATTGCTAAGGCGCGCGGGCTGAAAACCGCCTATGCAGCGGCGCCGTTTGATGCGGCGGCGGCGGCTGGGCTGGTTGGATTGGTCGACCTGCTGGCGGTGAACGAGGTCGAGGCGGCGCAGCTGGCGGCGCATTTGGGGATGGCTGCCGAGGCGTTGCCCGTGCCGGAGTTGTTGGTGACGCTGGGAGCGCGCGGGGCGCGCTATCAGGCCGGCGAATTGGTTTGCGAGGTTGCGGCGTTTGCAGTGGACCCGGTCGATACCACCGGGGCGGGCGACACGTTTCTGGGGTCGTTCCTGGCGGCGCGGGATGGCGGAGCTGGGCCGGAGGCGGCACTGAGGCAAGCATCGGCGGCGGCAGCTCTTCAGGTGACCCGGCCGGGGGCAGCCGACGCTATTCCGACGGCGGCAGAGGTATCGGCATTTCTTAGGGAGCGCAGCACATGAGGCGGAGAAAGCTGATTATCGACACTGATCCGGGGGTCGATGATGCGATGGCGATCCTGTTTGCGGCCGCGCATGGCGGGTTGGACCTGATCGGGTTGACCTCGGTCTTCGGCAATGTCCCGGTCGCGGCTGCCACCCGTAACGCGTTGTTTTTGGCCGAGTTAACCGGCCAAGAGATCCCGGTTGCCGAGGGAGCGGCGGTGCCGTTGGTGCAGCCGTTGCAGCCGCATCCGGATTTTGTGCATGGTGTTGACGGTTTTGGTGACTTGCCGATTGTGCGGCCGAAGGGGCGGGCTGATCCTCGGTCGGCGGCGCGGTTTTTGTGTGATGCTGCGGCGGCGCATCCGGGTGAGGTGACGATCTGTGCTGTCGGGCCGTTGACCAATCTGGCGGCAGCTTTGTCGCTCGACCCGGCGATTGCGCGTAACGTCGATCGGGTGGTTATCATGGGTGGTGCGGTTGAGTGTCCGGGCAATGTCAATGCCGAGTCGGAGGCGAATATCTGGAACGATCCGCATGCGGCGGCGGCAGTGTTCGCGGCTGATTGGCCGGTAACATTATTGGGGCTGGATGTGACCGAGCAGGTGACATGTTCGCCAGCGGATTTCGCCGAGGTTGCCCGCCAAGCCCCTGTTATCGGGGGGTTTCTCGACCGGGCGGTGCAGTTCTATATCAACTTTCACCGCGAGCGGCACGACTTCGATGGGTGTCATATGCATGACCCGGCGGCGGTGATCGAGATCACCGATCCGGGGTTTTTTACCGTGCGTGAGGCGCCGGTGGTGGTGACACTAGATGGGGCGGCGGCGGGGCGGACGCGGTTTGGCGATGCGGGGCCAATGGTGCGGGTTTGCCTTGGGGTTGATGTGGCGGCGGTGCGGGCCAAATTTCTGGATGTGATTGGCAAAGCGGATGCTCGCCTGGTAGGTTGAGCGACGAAGAACAGAAAGGTTAACGGCGAATGTCCTTTGATATCAAGACTGTATCATTCACCAGCCCGCAGGCGCCGGCGGCCTTTACCCGCAGCCTGCGCGAGACCGGGTTTGCGGTTTTGACCGACCATCCGATCGGGCCGGAGCGGATCAAGGCGGCTTATTTGGCCTGGGGCGGGTTCTTCAATTCGGACGAGAAGCATAAATTCACCGTCGATCCGGCGACCCAGGACGGCTATTTTCCGTTTCGATCAGAGAACGCCAAGGGGGCCAAGGCCAAGGATCTGAAGGAGTTCTACCACGTCTATCCGGAGGGCCGGGTGCCGGACGATATCGCGCCGATGACCCGCAAATTATACAATGATCTGGTGGCGATTGGCGCGACCTTGCTCGAGTGGATTCAGGCAAATGCGCCCGCCGAAGTGACGGCGCGGCTGTCCGAGCCGCTGCCAAGGATGCTGGCGGGGTCAAAGCAGAACCTGTTGAGAATATTGCATTATCCAGCTCTGGATGAGCCGCCGGAGCCCGGTGCTGTGCGGGCGGCAGCGCACGGCGATATCAACTTGATTACAGTGCTGCTGGCAGGCTCGGCGCCTGGACTGGAGGCACGCGACACCAGCGGCAACTGGCATGCGGTTCCGTGCGATCCGGGCATGATCGCGATCAATGTTGGCGACATGCTGGAGATGGCGTCGGGCGGGTATTTCCCCTCGACCGTACACCGGGTGGTGAACCCGGAGCGGGCCGTCGGCGGCGCTCGGTTCTCGATGCCGATGTTTCTGCATCCGAGGCCGGAAGTGGTGCTGAAGGCAGGCACCACGGCGGAGGATTTCCTGAACGAAAGGCTGCGCGAGATCGGGTTGAAAGGGTAATCCGGAGGGGACCTTGGGCTGGGATTCCAACGGGAGTGTTTTGGGGGTGTTTTAGGGGTGTTTTGGGGGTGTTTTGGGAATGCTCCCGACTCGATGGGTTAACGACGGGATTTGTGTGGTTTGGCGATAAGGGCGCGCACCGTGAAGATTGCGGGGCCGGTGGTGCGCAGAATGCGCACCCTGCGAGACTTGGTTTCAGCATCGGCGTCGCGCGATCTCGATCCTGCAAAACATGGTTCCTGCCCGCCGAAATGTGCACTAACATATCAAACTGCGGCGGCGTCGCCGATATAAGGGAGAAAACACAATGCGCCTGAAACATCTGATTGCCTGTGTCGCCATGGCGGCCATTGCAACCGTGGCTCACGCAGCCGACTTCAAGCCAGCCGTGGTCTTCGACATGGGCGGCAAGTTTGACAAGTCTTTCAACGAGGGGGTCTGGGAAGGGGTGAAGAAATTCACCGAGGAGACCGGGGTCGAGGTGATGGAATTCGAGGTCACCAACGAGACCCAGCGCGAGCAGGCAATGCGCCGGATGGTCGAGCGTGGCGCGACCGTGGTGCTGGGCGTGGGCTTTGCCCAGGCCGATGCCATCGACAAGGTCGCCGCCGAGAACCCGGATCGGCAGTTTGCCATCATCGACGTCTTCTGGCTCGACCGGCCGAACCTACGCCAGTACCAGTTCAAGGAGCATGAGGGCAGCTATCTGGTCGGCGTCGCTGCCGCGCTGACCTCGAAGACCGGCAAGGTCGGGTTTGTCGGCGGCATGGATATTCCGCTGATCCGCAAGTTCGCCTGCGGCTATGTGCAGGGCGCCAAGGAGGGCAAGGCCGAAACCGAAGTGATCCAGAACATGACCGGCACCACGCCGAGCGCCTGGAACGATCCGACCAAGGGGGCCGAGCTGACCCAGAGCCAGATCGACCGTGGCGCCGATGTGATTTATCACGCTGCAGGCGGCACCGGGCTGGGTGTGATCCGGGCAGCGGCAGACGCTGGGAAACTGGCGATCGGGGTCGATTCGAACCAGAACGGGCTGGCGCCGGGATCGGTGCTGACCTCGATGCTGAAGCGGGTCGATGTGGCCGCCTATCAGACCCTGAAGGATGCCATGGACGGCACCTTCACCTCCGGCGTTGTGTCGCTGGGGCTGGCTGAGGACGGAGTCGACTGGGCCCAGGACGAGAACAACGCATCCCTGGTAAGCGCCGATGTGAAGGCGGCGGTCGAGAAGGCCAAGGCGGATATTATCGCCGGTACCATCATGGTGCATGATTACGAGGCTGACTCGACCTGTCCGTTCTGAATTGCGGACTTCGAAGGACCCCTCTCCCCAACCCTCGCCCACAAGGGGGGAGGGAGCCGGTGGCGCCACGCCGCCTGCTGTTGGATTGACTGGAATCTGCAAGAGTTTCGGCGCAGTAAAGGCCAACCATGATGTTGCACTTGAGGTTGCAGCCAGCACCATTCATGGCATCATTGGCGAGAATGGGGCTGGCAAGTCGACGCTGGTGAGCATCCTTTATGGGTTCTACACCGCCGATAGCGGGCAGATCGAGATCGACGGGCAGCCTGCGAAGATCCACAATTCCGCCGATGCGATCCGATTGGGGATCGGCATGGTGCATCAACATTTCATGCTGGTGCCAACGTTTACCGTGCTGGAGAACGTGATGCTGGGCCGCGAGGGCGGCGCGCTGTTGGAGCGTGGCCGGGCCGAGACCCGGGCCGAACTGGAGCGGTTGAGCTGCGAGCATGGGCTGGAGATCGACCCGGACGCGCTGGTCGGCGATCTGGGGGTGGGGTTGCAGCAACGGGTCGAGATCCTGAAGGCGCTGCGGCGCGGGGCGCGAATATTGATCCTGGACGAGCCGACCGGGGTGCTGACGCCGGACGAGACCGACCGGCTGTTCGATATCCTGCGGGCGTTGAAGCGCGACGGCGTGACGATTCTGCTGATCACCCACAAGCTGCGCGAGATCATGGAGGTGACCGACGCGGTATCAGTCATGCGGCAGGGCGAGATGGTCGGGCACCGGACGCCCGCCACGACCACGCGGGAAGAACTGGCCGAGCTGATGGTCGGGCGCAAGGTGCAGCTGGACGCTGTGCCGGTTACGGGCGAGCCGGGACCGGTGGCGCTGGTGGCCGACGGGTTGAGCTGGCGCGACGCGGGTGGGGCGCTGCGGCTCGACCGGGTTGGGCTGGAGTTGCGGGCGGGTGAGATCCTGGGGGTCGCCGGGGTGACCGGGAACGGGCAATCGGAGCTGCTGGACCTGCTGTCGGGCATCGCCGAGCCGCAGGCCGGGCAGATCAGGCTTGGTGAGCGCAGGATCAACAGCGGCCATCCGGCGGACCCAGCCGAGATGCGGGCGCTGGGCTTGGCCCATGTGCCCGAGGACCGTCAGCACCGGGGCTTGGTGCTGAGCTTTTCGGCCGCCGAGAATGTAGTGTTGGGGTATCAGGGCGGCGAGCGGGCCGGGACCGGGGCGTTCATCAACCCCACCGGCATACGTGCGCTGTGCCAGAAGCTGATGGATCGGTTCGATGTGCGCCCGACCGATCCGTCGTTGCGGGCCGGTGGGTTCTCCGGTGGCAATCAGCAGAAGATTGTGCTGGCGCGCGAGATTGATGTGGGGCCGAAGGTGCTGTTGGTGGGGCAGCCGACAAGGGGGGTGGATATCGGGGCGATCGAGTTCATCCACCAGCAATTGGTCGATTTGAAGCAGGCGGGTTGCGCGATCCTGCTGGTCTCGGTCGAGTTGGACGAGATCTTGGCGCTGAGCGACCGGATCATGGTGATGAATGCCGGGCGGGTGGTTGGCACGATCGATCGGGCCGAGGCTGACCGGCACCGGCTGGGGCTGATGATGGCGGGCATTGCCGAGGGGGCGGCAGCGTGAAGATCGCTCCCCTGCCCCGCTGGGCCGAAGTTGGCCTGATCCCGGTGCTGAACATCGCGCTGGCGCTCGCGGTTTCCGGGGTCGTTATCGCCATGCTGGGCGAGAGCCCGATGGCGGCGTTGGTGGTGATGATGAAGGGGGCATTCGTCAATCCGGGCGGGTTGGGGTACACGCTGTATTACACCACCAATTTCATTTTCACCGGGCTGGCGGTGTCGATTGCCTTCCATGCCATGCTGTTCAATATCGGCGGCGAGGGTCAGGCGGCGATTGGCGGGCTGGGGGTGGCGCTGGTGTGTCTGGCGCTGGATCCGGTGCTGCCGGGTGCTCTGGTGATCGTGCTGGCGATTGGCGCATCCGCCGCGTTCGGAGCCGCGTGGGCGCTGATACCGGGCTATTTGCAGGCTTACCGCGGCAGCCATATCGTGATCACCACGATCATGTTCAACTTCATTGCCGCCGGGCTGACGGTGGCGCTGCTGACTGGTGCGTTGATGCGGCCGGGCCAAAGCTCGCCGCAGACGCGGGAGTTTGCCGAGGCGGCGCAGTTGCCGTTCATCCACGACATGCTGGGATGGGTCGGGCTCGGGGTGGCGCGGTCGCCGTTGAACCTGTCGTTCGTCATCGCGCTGGTCTGTTGCGTGGGCGTGTGGGTGCTGATCTGGCGGACCAAGTTCGGCTATGCGCTGCGCGCGATGGGCCAAAGCGAACCGGCGGCGATCTACGCCGGCATTCCGGTGCAGCGGATGGTGGTGATCGCCATGGCGCTGTCGGGGGGCATGGCCGGGATGATGGCGCTGAACGAAATTCTGGGGGTGCAGCATAAATTGCTGCTGAACTTCACCTCGGGCTATGGGTTCACCGGCATTGCGGTGGCGCTGATGGGGCGGAACCATCCGGTGGGCATCGTGCTGGCGAGCCTGCTGTTCGGGGCGCTGTTCCAGGGTGGGGCCGAGCTGGATTTCGAGTTCAAGACCATCACCCGCGAGATGGTGCTGCTGATCCAGGGGTTGATCATCCTGTTCTCCGGGGCACTGGCATACATGCTGTATCCGCTGGTCGGGCGGGTGTTTGCGATGGTGCGAGGCGCCGATGGCTGAGCATTGGGTCGATTTCCTGCGGTTGATGGACGGCACCCTGCGGTTCGCGGCGCCGCTGATCCTGTGCGCGATGGCCGGGCTGGTATCCGAGCGGTCCGGGGTGATCGACATCGGACTGGAGGGCAAACTGCTGGCCGGTGCCTTTGCCGCTGCCGCCGTCGCCTCGATCACCGGGTCGGCGCCGTTCGGGTTGCTGGCGGCGATAGCGGTGTCGATGGCGATGGGGCTGTTGCACGGGTTTGCCTGCATCACCCACCGCGGCGAGCAGATCATCAGCGGGGTGGCGATCAACTTCCTGGCCTCGGGGGCGACGATCGTGGCCGGGATAGCGCTGTTCAGCCGGGGCGGGCAGTCGCCGCCGCTGAGTGCGGGCGAGCGGTTCCGGCCAATCACCTTGCCGGGGGTTGAGGCGCTGGCCGGCGTGCCGGTGATCGGGCCGCTATATGCCGAGCTGATCAGCGGGCATAATGTGCTGGTTTATGCGGCGGTGGCGTCGGTGCCGATGGTGTGGTGGATGCTGTTTCGCACCACCTTCGGGCTACGGCTGCGGGCGGTGGGCGAGAAGCCGGAGGCGGTGGATAGCGCCGGGCTGTCCGTGACCTGGCTGCGCTACCGCGGCGTGCTGATTGCCGGGGCGTTGTGCGGGGTGGCGGGGGCGTATCTCTCGATTGCGCATGGCGGCGGGTTTGTACGCGAGATGAGCGCGGGCAAGGGATATATCGCGCTGGCGGCGATGATCTTCGGCAAGTGGCGGCCGGGGCCGGTGCTGTTCGCTTGCCTGATCTTCGGCTTCCTGGAGGCGGCGGCGGCGCGGCTGCAGAGCGTCGAGCTGCCGATGGTGGGCGTGATCCCGGTCGAGCTGATCCTGGTGCTGCCCTATGTGGCGACGGTGGTGCTGCTGGCCGGTTTCTTCGGCCGGGCGGTGCCGCCCAAGGCGCTGGGGGTGGCTTATGTGAAGGAACGGTGAGAGGGCGGGCGGACTGCGATGGTCCGCAGTCGGTGGCTATCGGGACTTGGTTGCCGAGCCGGTGAACTTCGGTTTCGTGCCAACAGGTGACATTGCCAAAATTTCTGCGATCCTCTGATTCACTGCGGCGAACGGAGTTTCACTCAAAACTCGGCATTCTGTGGAGAGTGTTTGGGGCAACCCTCGGCGCAATTCTGGGGTCGAGAGATGCCGCGCCACTGAATGTCGATCGACGTCTGATCTAACTACTGCTGAAACACCTGCAAGCCGACTGCCGCGTTCCGACTACAGGAGCAGGCGCGTCCGCCAGGACCATGGAGATCGCTTTGTGCTGGAACACACGACCACGATCTGCGTCTTCTCCGCGCCTGGAGGCCCGGATGCTGTTGATCATCGCTGGCCCGTTGATCGCCGCATACGTCGCCGAGTTCGCGATGTCCCTGACGACAAAGGCGATTGTCGGGCGGCTCGGCTATCTCGAGCTGGCAGGGATCGGGCTGGCAAGCGACTCGGCATCGGAGATTCTCGTCGTTCTGGCGGGGTTGCTGTCCGTTGTCGGTGTCCTGGTTGCGCAAGCCGAGGGTGCCGGGCGAAAGCAGGAAGCAGGGCTCGCGACACGTCAGGGCCTCATCGTCGCGACTGTGCTCGGGGTGATCGCGAGCGTCTTCATTTGGCATCTCGATTCGGTGTTGGCGCTGACCGGGCAGGACCCGGAGATCATCGCTTTGATGGGCCCGTATCTGAAACCACTTTCCGGCGCGGTGTTGCCGATGCTCTGGTTCTTTACCTTGCGTACATTTGTGGCGTCTCTGGCGAAGACGGGTGCGGTGATGGTGATCACTGTTATTGCGGTGGGGTTGAACTACGTGCTTTGCGTCGGGCTGGTAGAGGGTGCCTACGGGTTGCCGGCCCTTGGTGTCGCGGGGGCCGGATGGGCCAAGGCCATCGTATCCGTGTTCATGCTCCTGGCCCTGCTGGCCTATGCCTATCTGACACCGATCTTTCGCGGCTACGGCGTGTTTCACGGACGGCTCAAACTTGATCTCGGTGTATGCCGGGAAATCCTCCGACTTGGCATCCCAGTTGCCGGCATCATGGTCCTCGAGGCCAGCCTTTTCGCCGCTGTCTCGATATTTTCCGGCATTCTTGGCGCCATCCCGCTCGCCACTTGCCAGGTGATATTCGCCTGGATTGGGATCGCCTTTGTTACGGCGCATGGATTGGCGGAGGCAGGTATGGTGCGGGTCGCACACGGTGTGGGCCGCGGAAACCTCGCCGCAGCGCGCCAGGCAGGTTTGCTGACTTTCGGGATGGGCGTTGCCTGGCTGACCATGCTCTCGGCGGTTCCGTTGAACTTCCCCGAGCCTCTGGTCCGGGTCTTTCTCGACCCAAGCGACCCCGGCTTCGAACAGGTCCTCGCATTGACGACGAGGCTCCTGGTTTTGGCGGCGTTCTTTCAGATTTTCGACGGGCTCCAGGTGATGGCATCACTGGCGCTGAGGGGAATGAAGGATGCGATCGTGCCCCTGTGGCTTGCCGCGCTCGGTTATTGGGTGCTGGGGGCTGGCGGCGGCTGGCTGCTTGCGTTTCCGATGGGATTGGGCGCAGAGGGTCTCTGGTGGGGCCTGGCAATCGGCTTGACGGTGACCGGCTCTCTGCTCGCAGCCCGGTTCGTCTTGCTCACAGCGGGCTCAGAACTTCCGGGCGTCCGGAAAAGCGTATGATCCTGGCGCAATTTCGAACTTCGCAGTTGGGCCAAAATGCGAAGCCGGCGTTGGGTGGAATGACTTCGGCTTTCCGGCGGAAACCAGACGCGCAGGTTCGCTGGACCGGAATACTGATCGGGCGCTGCCCCTGCCCCCGGGGCCAGAGCTGCTGGCCGGCTTCTTCGGCCGGGCGGTGCCGCCGAAGGCGCTGGGGGTGGCTTATGTGAAGGAGCGGTGAGGGGGGGCGGATCGGTGCGCGATGGATGGGGCGAAGGGGGGCTGCGAAGGACCGCAATCGGGGGCTATCGAGACCTGGGTGCCCGGCCGATGACCTTCGGCTTCGTGGCAATTGCGGTTATCTGGTAATTCGATCACTGTGGGCGAAGGCAATCGCGAACAATGAAAGACCAGACCGATGATCGAAGAGCCTCCTCTTGTAAAAATCAAAAGTAAACTCCGGCGCCCGACCGACGCTCAGATTGCCGCCTTCAAGGGTGTCCCGACCGGGTTTGTCGTTGATGCTCTGTTTGGCGGCGGAGCACTCTCATCCATCATTCAGCCGATCGGAGGCGGTCGCGATATTGATTGTATCGCTGCAGGTCCGGCCCTCACGGCAGATTGCGGGCCGGCCGACATTCTTGCCACCCTCGCCGCATTGCAATTCATCCTGCCAGGCGATGTGGTGGTGTCGGCGTTTGCAGCCCACCAAGGCTGTGCCGCGGCCGGGGACCGAGTTGCTGGCATGTTGAAGAACAATGGCGCCGCCGGCTTTGTGACCGACGGGCCGGTGCGAGACTATGCCGGTCTGGTCGCCGCCGGATTGCCGGTCTGGTGCACCGGTCTTACCCCGGCATCGCCGTTCAGCAAGGGGCCGGGTTCGGTGGGGTTTGCCATCCAGATCGGCGGACAGGAAGTTGAGACCGGCGACATGATCATCGCCGACCGCGATGGTGTCGTTGTGGTCCCGTTCGAGAGGATCGACGAGGTCATCGCTGCGCTGGCATGGGTGAGCGAGTTGGAAGTGGCGTTGGATGCCGAGGTCGCAGGGGGACTTAAAATACCAGCGTCGATATCCGAGCTGCTGGCGAGCGATAAGGTCGAGTACGTCGACTAGCCCTGATGCCTGCAATGGGCCAAACTGCCAACCCGGCGTTGGGCGGAGTGACTTCGGCTTTCCAGGGGATGCCAGACACGCAGGTTCGCTGAACCGGAATACTGATCGGGCGCTACCCCCGCCGCTGGGATTGGTGCTGCTGGCCGGTTTCTTCGGCCGGGCGGTGCCGAAGGCGTTGGGGGTGGCTTATGTGAAGGAGCGGTGAGGGAGGCGGATCGTTGCGCGATGGCTGGGGCGGAGAAGGGCTGCGAAGGACCGCGATCGGTGGCTGTCGCGACCTGGTTGCCCCGCCGATGACCTTCGGCTTCGTGCCAAGAGGCGACAATGACTCTATTTCGGCCCGACGCCGAAAGTGACTGACAGGCCGATGTCTGCCTTCGGAAGGTAGGGCGGCATTCATATTCGAGCGATTCCGCAGGGAAGCTGCGGCACGAAGTTCGGCGCCGGTGGTTCCGGCTACGTACGCCTCAGCCCCATTGCCTTCAGGTGCGCGCAGACGCTAGCTCACGCCGCACGCTTCACCCGCGAACCGCCAACTGGCGTCGGATTTCCGGAATCCGTTGAGCGCCCCCGTCCGTTTCGGAAAGGCGCGGACGGATCGCCTGGGTTTTCGCTGGCTTCCGCCTCCATGGGCGAGAAGACTCGGGCAAGAGCACGCCGGGCCGAGACGGAGGCGGCAACTAACACCGCGAGTGTGACAACCATCTCGATGGTGCTCGTAAGGGACCAGTCGTTGATTGCCTTCATGGCAATGGCGGCGCCGCCGAAGACCGCCATCGTGGTGACGACGATGGCAACAGCTTCAGCAACGCCGTAGGCTTCGGGATCGCGATTTGCGCCCGGCCTGTTGAAGATCATGCGGCACACGAAAAGCAACAGGAATGCTGCGAACAGCAATCCCGATCCGTAAAGGTATTCCATTCCTTAAGCTCCACGACCCTTGGTCGCCTGCTTGGCGGACCGTCGCGGCGTGTGGGACGTTCGGAGCTTTCACTGAGCGACGTCTTGGCGTCGGCCGACTGGGCGCGTGGTGGGTCGAGAGCCACGCAAGGGGAAATATCATACGCTTCCACCGCCGACGCAAGGGGGCGGGCGGTTTGTCGTGAAAATATTGTGAATTTTAGTGTGGCATGAAAAAGGCTTTCCAAGATGCGGATTTCGCAGATGCGGAACCCTCTGGTCCGCGTGGCTGCTCATTTGAGGTCAATTAGAAATCATGCGGGGCAGATAGGACAACAGAGCCTCGACGAGAGTGATCGCAACCGTTCCGACAATGACGAGGCCGATGCTGGCGACAATTATTCCAATAAGATAGGCCACCCCATCCCGCTCGATCAATGCCATTGAAAGAATGCACAACGCCAGCGCTGGCAGCCAGTTGCCGAGAGGGATCGGCAAGACAATTGCAACCGAGAGAACAAGACAGATCACGCCGAGCAAACGCTCTCCATTCGGGCGGGTAAGCCAGAGCAGCCGAGGCCGCAGCACGCGCTCGACTCTTTCGAGGTACGGAAGACCCCACGCGAACACCCTCTCCAAATCACGCCGTAAGAACGAGCGCCGGGCCAGCCATTGTGGGAAGTATGGCTTCGGTCGTCCGTATGCCAGCTGTGCGGACAGCAGTATCAAAGGCAGGCCAAGGACGGCAGAGACACCGGGCAGGTTGACCGGCATGAGGTTAGGCAGTGCGAACATGATCATCAGCACCCCATAGGCGCGGTCGGTAAGCACATCGCTGAGATCGCCGATCGAGATGCGCTCGCTGGACGCATTGTGGATGAAGGACCGGAGCAGGACAGAAGTCCGACGGCCATCGCGCGGCGTGTCGAGATCGTCGTACCTTGTCATAATCCCCGCCGCGCACGAAATGGTAAACTTGATCCACGAGCCGATTGGACGAGATCAGGGCAATCGGTTGATCGCGCAGGACGTTAACGTAGGCAGGACGCAATAGAAACCATCTGGATCGGCTTTCGCTGTTTCGGCGCACCGATTTTACTAGCTGAGCAACACCTTACTGACACCGATTTTCCGCTTGAATAGAAGCAAATCAGTCGAACGAATTGTCCGAATCGGGTCAAAATGCGATCCCGGCGTTCGGCGGAGTGACTTCGGCTTTCCAGGGGATGCCAGACACGCAGGTTCGCTGATACAGATCACCGATCGAGCGCTACCCCCGCCGCTGGGATTGGTGCTGCTGGCCGGTTTCTTCGGCCGGGCGGTGCCGAAGGCGTTGGGGGTGGCTTATGTGAAGGCGCGGTGAGGGGGGCGAGGCATGGCGGCACGGCTAAGTAACCTGCGCTGAAATCCACGAGTCCGCCAATTGGATCGGGCAGAGAAACACGCCAATCCAAGAGTCCGAGATTGACATGTACTGTTAAGAGCGCGCGGTAAACTAAGAATTTTCAGGGCAATTTCCGACTGAACCGGCAGCTTGCCGGGCTACCGTCCCTTATCCCGGAAAACTGGTGACACGAGCAGAGAACTCGCAAATAACACCAACTGTCTGACGGAGATTCAAAAATTACCGTAGCGGTGGATAAGTCCTCGCGTATAAATACGTAATAATTCAATTTGTAGTCATATTAAAACGATAATATTATGAATATGCGCCATAACCCGACACCTTTATAAATAACCAAATTATTTTCAGGTGATAATACTTCGCGTTGTAAGTTAATTAATAAATTCAACCGCTAATAACCGAGATATCATGCAGGCTCGGGAAAGGGAGAAGTTTTAAGGCTCATCCGGTTGATGTTCATGTCGGGCATCGGGTTCTTCATCGCCGCTGGATGTTGGGAATGACCCAATCTCAGCTCGGCAATCATGTTGGTATAAAGTTTCAACAGATCCAGAAGTACGAGGTTGGCGCCAACCGGATCAGCGCCAGTCGGATGTGGGACATCGCCGAGGCGTTGGAAGTGCCGGTTTCGTTTTTCTTCGAGGGCCTCGACGGCCAGGCCTCCGATACGCGGGCGGTCCGAGGTGACCCGCTGACTGACCGGGAAGCCGGAAAACTGGTTCGCGCCTATTATGAAATTCCGGCGAGCAAGCGTCGGCACCTGCTCGATCTGGCCGGGGTTCTGGGCGCCACCGCCTGAACCGACGGGCAATCGGACCCAAGTTACCGGGGCGTCATCCGATTGAGCGCGGTGCTTCCTGGCGGGTCAGGTTCCATCGGATCAAAGCGGCGCGCGTCTGATGTTCGTTGAATATACCAAATACACTCACTTCGACTTCGAATGAAAGAGCCAAAATACGGCAGCGGCGGAGACGATGCCGAGCGTGGCGGCGGTGCCGAGGGCGACGGTGTAGCCGCCGGTCCGATCGAACAGGTATCCGGCGAGCCATGGCGCGATCAGGCCAGCGCTGCCCCAGACGGTGAAGACGCGGCCGTAGACGCGGGTGCCGGCGGCGGTGCCGAAAATCTTGGCGATGGTTGCCGGGTAAGCGGCGATGATGGCGCCATAGGTGAGCCCTGCCGCCCCAAGGCTGAACAGGGCCACAGCACCGTTGCCGCCACCCGCGAGCAGCAGCAAGGCGGCGGCGGAGACCATCGGCAGACCTCCGAGTAACCGGGCCACCGGGATGCGGTCGACCAGCCAGCCGCCAGAGAGACTGCCGCCCATATTGCAGACCGCGATCAGGACCGGGGCCACCCAGGGTGGACCGGCAAAACCGAGCGACTTGGCAATTCCGGCGGCATGGCCGATGGCCATCAGCCCGGCCGCGACCCCTGCCCCGTAACCGAGCCATAACAGAGCGATCTGGCGCGTTGCGGCTGGCCGCCCCGAGCGATCCTCCGGGGCCGCATTGAACCGCGCCCCGGCCTTGACCATCAGCCCGGCTGCGAGTGGAGCGGCGATGATCAGGGTTGCGGCCAACCCCAGCATCGCCGAGCGAAATCCGCCAAGCGACATTGCCCAGGTGAACATTGCGGGAGAGAGTGCTGCGCCCAGTGCGTAGCAGGCGGTGACGATGCCCATGCAGACGCCCTCGCCGCCTGGGTTGGCCTGGGCGGCGATCTGCAGGCCAAAGCCATAACCGAGGCCGTTGGCGGCGCCGAACAGCAGGCTGTAGCCAAGCCAGACCATCGGGAGCGAGGACGCAAAGGCAGCGATCAGGGTGCCGGCCGCCGCCAACAGGCCGATCGCGGCGACCAGCCGGGCGGGCGGCCATCGTGAAAAAACCCGGTGGCCAACGAGCACCGCGGCGGTAAGCGATACCAAGGTGAGCGAATAGGTCAGGCTGACCAGGGAGCGCGAGGCGCCGAAGCTGGCCTCCAACGGTTCCAGGAACACCGAGAAGGCGTGGACCGATCCAAGAATCAGCGACAGCAGGGACGCTGCCAGGAGCACCAGGAGACCAGATTGTGGCAATTGTGTCCGCATAAATTGGATGTTCGCTCCGTTGGCCGCATTTGAGTTCGGACCCTACGACAAACCTGAAACCGGACCAACTGAATGATTGCCGTGCCTTGGCGCCAAGTGCTCAGTTGATACCTCAGACCTGGTCGAAATATCCGGGCCATCAAATCACCTAGATTGATCTTTGTCTGGCCTAAGTTCCGCCACACCGGTCGCCTCATATAGGCCTCGTGGGAAGTTAAGTTAGGGGTGTGGGATAATGACGACGTTTCAGACTGTCTTGCATAAGTACGTCGCTCCGTTTTTTGTTGGTGTGTGTATTGCGGCAGTGAGTGTGAGTGGTGGTATCGCGTCGGTAATTGCGTTGGTTTTGGCAGCAGGTGTTTTTAGTTTTTTGAGCCTGCCTGCGGGCGCTAGGATGATCGCACGGGCCTAAGACGCCGTGTTTTGATCGCCTTCACGGCGGGCCATTTGTGCCCGCCGGGCGCTCCCCTAAATCCAATATTGTGAGCTGAGGATTGACGCTCTGGCGCGCGTGCCGGAACGGCATTATGTCATTTCGTG
This sequence comes from Thermohalobaculum sp., assembly GCA_035527255.1. Lineage (GTDB taxonomy): Bacteria > Pseudomonadota > Alphaproteobacteria > Rhodobacterales > Rhodobacteraceae > Thermohalobaculum. Next base: position 15,830 of record DATLAW010000094.1, read on the forward strand.
GATGTCATTTCGTGTCTGCAGCCACCAATGCCTTGTAAAGCTCCCTGATCCGAATTGTCACCGGCCCCGGCCCATCGCTGATGTGGCGACCGTCGATTTCGACGGCTGGGGTCTGGGCGCCGAATGTGCCGGTGATGAAGGCCTCCTCTGCCCCGTAGGTCTCGACCAGCGAAAAATTCTTCTCGTAGACCGGGATGGCGTTGTCGCGGCACAGCCGGATGACGTTGGCCCGGGTGATGCCGGGCATGCAGTAATCCGCCGTCGAGGTCCAGACTTCGCCACGGCGGACGATGAAGAAGTTGCAGGAATTGGTGGTGTTGACGAAGCCATGCGGGTCGAGCATCAGCGCCTCGTCGGCGCCAGCCTTCTGGGCGTGGATTCCGGCCAGGATGCAGTTCAGCTTGGAATGCGAGTTCAACTTCGGGTCCTGGGTCAGGGGCAGGCCACGGTGAAACGGCACGGTATGAAGCCGGATGCCGCGCCGGAAGGTTTCGTCCGAGGCCGCCGAGTGCTCCATGATGATGACCATGGTCGGGCCGGATTTAGACAGGCGCGGGTCCTGGAATGGCTTGGCTTTGACGCCACGGGTGACCATCAGGCGGGCGTGGACATTGGCGGTCATGCGGTTGGCGGCTGCGGTGGCATCCAGCGCGGCCTTGAACCCGGCGCGGTCCATCCGGAAGTCGAGGTCTATGGCCTTGGCAGCTTCGAACAGCCGGTCGAGGTGGACGTCGAGAAAGGCCCATTTGCCATTATACAGGCGAACCCCCTCCCAAACCCCGTCGCCGAGCAGGAAACCGCTGTCGTAGACCGAAACCTTGGCCTGGTCGCGGTGGACGATGTCGCCGTTGACGTAGATCCTGAGGTCGGCATTGCGGGCGTCGACCTCGGCATCGTGGGTGGTGGTTTTGGATTGCTCGGGCATTGCGGACTCCTCAGCGAATCGTCATGGCCCATGTGAGCCGATCGGGAGCGGTTGGGGAAGGGGTGGGCGCGCCGCACAGTCGGGATCGCGCTGGAAACGGCCGAGTTGGTGGTTGTCGATGGCGGGTCACCTGCCCTACCATACTATGGTGAAAGACTTGGAGACACGCGGCGGCGAAGGCACCACCGGCATGACGACCTATGACTATGTGATTGCCGGCGCGGGATCGGCCGGCTGCGTGCTCGCGAACAAGCTGAGCGCGGATGGCCGCAACTCGGTCCTGATACTGGAAGCCGGGCCGATGGACCGCGACCTGATGATCCATATACCCGCCGGGGTTTACAAGGCTTATCGGGATCCGCGGATAAACTGGAACTACGTGACCGAGGACGAGCCGGAGCTGTTCGACCGCAAGATCGACATGCCGCGCGGCAAGGTGGTTGGCGGATCGTCGTCGATCAATTCAATGGTCTACATGCGCGGCCACCCACTGGACTATGACCGCTGGGCCGATGAGTGCGGTTTGACGCAATGGCGATATGCCGATTGCCTGCCCTACTTCAAAGCGGGCGAGACGAGCGATCGCGGCGTCGATGACTGGCGCGGGGGTGATGGGCCACTCGGGGTCACCAAGGGCAATTTCGACAACCCGCTTTTCGATGCCTTCATCGAAGCAGGCGATCAAGCCGGGCAAGGCCGTTCGGAGGATCTGAACGGCTATCGGCCGGAAGGCGTGGCGAGGTTCGACGCAACCAAGAAGAACGGGCGGCGTTGCAGTGCCGCGGTGGCGCATCTGAAGCCCGCGCTTGGCCGGCCCAATCTGACGCTTCTGACAAGGGCGATGGTTCAGCGGGTCGTCATCGAGGGCGACCGGGCCACGGGCATCGTCTTCAACCACCGGGGCGAGCGCCAAACTGTGCGTTCGGCGAAGGAGGTGATTCTGTGCGGCGGCGCCATCAACTCGCCGCAGACGCTGATGCTGTCGGGCATCGGCCCGGCGGACCATTTGCGTGCCCATGGCATCGAGTCGGTGCTGGACCTGCCCGGCGTCGGCCGCAATCTGCAGGACCATGCCAGCGTCGTCGTGCAATATGCCTGCACGAAATCCTTCGCGATCCACAAGGTCGATGCACCGCTCAGAAAGATGCTGGCCGGGGCGCAGTGGATGATCAGCCGCTCCGGCATCGCTGCCTCGAACATCTGGGAGGCGGGCGGACTGATCAGGGGAAATATCGATGTGCCGTACCCGAACCTGCAATATCACTTCGGTCCTGTGGGCTTCGAGTATGATGGCGCCAAGATCCGGCTGCGCCAGGCCTTCGCTTTGCATATCGACCAGTTGCGCCCGCGGAGCCGGGGGCGAATCGAACTGAAATCGGCCAATCCGGACGACAAACCGGCAATGTATTTCAGCTAACTTGAGGACCGGCACGACCTGGCCGAACTGGTCGAGGGCGTCCAGCGGGCGCGCGAATTGATATCCCAGCCCGCTTTCGATGGCTTTCGCGGGATGGAACTGGATCCCGGCGCCGATTCAAAAACCAGCCAGCAGATCGAGGCTGCAATTCGCGCGATGACCGTGACCGACTTCCACCCCTGCGGTTCCTGCCGCATGGGCGATGGGCCGGACGCGGTGGTAGACGGAGAGATGCGGGTCCACGGTATCGGTGGATTGCGGGTGGTGGATGCCTCGGTCATGCCGCAGATCATCAGCGGCAACCTGAACGCACCAACGCAGATGATCGCCGCGCGCGCCGCTGACTTCATCCTCGGCCGGGAGCAGATGCCGGCTTTTGAAGCGCGGTTTTCGTTTCAGTAATGCGAGGCGGCTTACGTGCATCAACCTCGCCATCGCCGGCTGGAAGCCCGGGCACCGCGAGCAACGGGATCGTCGGGTTCTGGCCCGTTTGAGCCGATCTGGAGCGTGGGCAAGCGGCGGCGCTTGCCCTATCCACCCGCCTGCCAGGTCAGGATCGCCTCGAGCGGCCACAGGAGCATCACGACATTCAGGATCAGCCCGTCGCGGATCACCAGCCCGACGACAAGTTCGGCGGCGAGGAACAGAACGACCGACAGCCAGACCGGAGCGCGTGCGGCGATCACAAAGCCCAGCCACATCATCGTAATATCGCTGGCGGAATTGATGATGCTGTCGCCGTAGTAACCGAGCGAGATGGTGGTCTCGCGGTAACGGTCGATCATCGCGTTGGTGTTCTCGAGGACTTCCCAACTGCACTCGGCCAAGGTCGCGGCGATGAGCCGGGGTCCGTGACCCGCATTAGACAGAACCACGCGCAATGCCAGATAGAACACAAGCCCGTGCAGGACATGGCTTGGCGAGTACCAGTCCGTCAGGTGCTGCGAGTTCTCGGCCGAGAAAACATCGCCGTGCCAGAGATCGATGGTCCCACAGGTGCAGATCGGCGGCCGCCCGAGCGCGTATAGCACCACGCCGGTCACCGCCATGATCGATAGCGCAATCGCCCAGGCGCGCGGGCTGGGCAGTGAATTTTCCTTCGTTTCCAAGATCCTCCCCACCTTCAGTGCATGCCGCAAGGACAGGCGGGCAAATGGCTGACGCCGCCGAGGCTGCGCATTTGGTCGCCGAAATGCGGCGCGCGGGCTTTTACCGCGGCGAGGGCTGCTTCGACATCAACGCTGGCGATCTCGCCGTCGCGCATGATCACCCTGCCCCGCACAATCGAGGTGCGCACGTCGCTGGCGCGGGCATAATAAACCAGCGAGGCCGTGTCGCCATAGAAGGGCTGGATGTGTGGCTGATCGAGATCGACCAGTATCATGTCGGCCTCGTGCCCTGGCACGAGCCGTCCGATCTGATGCGCCTTGCCCATGACCTTGGCGGCGCCTGCTGTGGCCATCTCCAGCACATCGCGGGTAGCAAGCGCCTCGTGGCTACCATGGATGATGCGGATGGCGTTCAGGGCGTTGCGCATGGCCTCGAAGGGGTCGTTTTGCATCCAGTCGGTGGCCAGACCGTTGGCGATACCGCGTTGCCGGATCGCCAACAGGTCGGGGTAGACGCCGCGGCGCGGGTAGATGGTGGCGCAATGGGCGTAGCCGGCGCCTGCCTCGGCGGCGGCGTCACGGTCGGCGGCGTCGGCGAAGGTGAGGTGGGCCAGCACCCAATCCGGCCCAAGCACACCGAGCTGGGCAAGCCAGGCCACCGGGCCGACGCCGTGGGCGGCGCGGATCACCTCGGCCTCCTGGCACGATTGGGCGGCGTGGCAGTGCAGCCCGACACCCAGCCGCCGGGCCTCGGCGGCGGTATCGCGAAACAAGCCGCCGGAGCAGGTATCGGTTGCGTGCGGGCCAAGGCGGGTGGTGATCAGGCCCTGCCCGGCGCCGTGCCAGCGCTCGACAACCTCGACACCTTCGCGCAGGCGGCGCTCGCCGATCCTCGGGAAGCGGGTGTAGTCGCGGTTCGCCAGCGCCGGTTTATCGACATCGAAGATCTCGGTCGCCAGTTCGGCCCGGAGGCCGGTTGCCAATGCGGTCTCGGCCATGGCGTCGGGGGCGTACCAGAAGTCGTTGATGGTGGTGATCCCGGCGCGGATCATCTCGATGACGCCGAGAACCGCCAGCAGCCGCCAATCTTCGGGCGCGATCCGGCTTTCGCCGCGAAAGGCGATGGAATAGAGGCCGAGGCCGCCGGTGCCGTCATCGGTCTGGCTGCGGAACACGGTGGAAGCGGTGTGGCAGTGGCAGTTAACAAAGCCCGGCAGAAGCGCCATGCCGGAGCCATCGATGCGTTCCTTCGCGGCCCATGAACCGATGGGCTTTGCCACACCTGCATAGACGACGCGGCCGTCCCGGACGGCGACTTCGCCGCCGGGTACGACGTCGCGCACGCCATCGACCGGATACAGAAAATCGGCGTTTACCAGCAGATCGACAGAGTCAGGAGCACCTTGGGGGTCTTTCATTTGCCGGTCCGTTCCTTGAAAAACATCACTCCGCCGCCACTGCCCCGCATCCTACCGCCGCTTTTGCGCCAGACGCGGCGCCCGGCCAATGGTGATCGGGCCAATGCGAATATCGCCGTCCTTGAACTTCAGTGTCGCCTCGATCTCTTCGCCATCGCCACTGAGCATTGCGACCAGTTCCAGCGCCCTGGTCAGCCCCTCGGCGATTTCGGAGCCGATGGCGCCGGAGCGTTTGCCCAGTTTAATCATCTCGCGCCACTTCCGGGCGGTTACGTCGATCTTGCCCACCGGGTAGCCGTCGTCGTCGATCTTAATCGCGCCCTTGGCTTCGAGCTGCATCTTGCCCCATTGGAAGCGAGCCTGGCGGATGTTGGCCGCTTTCAGCGAAAGGCGGCCATCCTCGATCACATGACGGTCGATCGGCGCGTCGAATACGGCGGCGCCTTCGAACCTCATGAGTTCGAGTTTGCGCCCGGCCAGACCGGTCGGGTCGATGCGCGCGACCAAGGGTTCGGGCAGAACCACATTCTCGGCCAGGAAGGTGATGGCGTAGCCATCGTCGTTAATCTTCTCGGTTACGTCGGCCTCGATAGTGCCGGCGCTCGCGGTCCATCCCGAACCCTGGACTGGGCGCGACCGGACATCAAGCCCAGCCACTTCGATTGTGGCCTGGACCAGGCCGAGCGCAGCACTTGGTCGCAATTCAAGCGCCGCGGTCATTTTGCTGGAGGTGACATTAGTTCGCTCACCAGGGACCGCCAGTGACTGGGTGTCGGGCAAGGTGACGTCGAACCGGGTCGGGCGGAAGGCGGCGCTATCGACCTTCAGCCAGGGCACGGTCCAGGCCCAGCCGGACTTGGGGTCGGCGAGGTTGATGCTGGTGATCTCGCGCTCAAGCCGCAGGGGAAAGCCGGTCAACGCGATTTCGTCGTGCTCGGCTTGCCAGCCGTGGCTGGCGCGGTTGTCAAACCAGGCGGTCAGTGCTGCCTCCTGTCCGCGGGCGAGGACAAACCACCAGCCGACCCAGGCAATGGAGCCGAGGACCAGGGAGCCGACAAAGAACCTGACAATGCGGATGATTTATCCCTCACGTCTTGGCCGGGCGCCATTTACCTGAGGTGCTATCCCAAGCGGCCCTAAGGCGATATAGGGCATTCCGAATGGAGAAAACACAAGTGACTGATGGCATGAACGGTCAAATCAGCAGCGAGAAAGCCAGCGGCGGGTTCTGGGTTTTCGGCTATGGCTCGCTGATGTGGAAGCCGGATTTTGAGGTAGCCGAGGCGCGGATGGCGCGGTTGCAGGGCTACAAACGCGCCTTCGCATTGATCTCGGTGCATTACCGGGGCACACCGGAGCGCCCAGGGCTGGTGCTGGGACTGGACTGGAAGCCTACCAGCGAATGCACTGGCGTGGCATTGCGGATCGGCCCGGATCAGGCTGACGAGGTGCGTCATTACCTGGCCGAGCGGGAGCTGGTGTCGCGGGCCTATTTCGAGGTCCAGCACAAGATCACCCTGCTGTGTCCCGATCGCGGGTCAGGGTGGGCGGAGGGCGAAAGCGTTGATGCGATATGCTACATTCTGGATCGGACCCATTCGCAATATGCCGGTGGAATGCCCTTGGACGATCAGGCGGCGATCATCTGCGAAGCGTCAGGGCCGACCGGAACCAACCGCGACTATCTGATCAATACGGTGGCACATTTGAGGGAGTTGGGGGTTGATGACCCGGAGCTTTTCACGCTGGAGCAGATGGTGCGGGACAGATAGCGGCGCTGGTTTGGACGCGCTGGTGCAGGGGCGTTGGCGAGGATAGCCGCGATATGGGCGACCGGGCGGTTGGTGTAGGTTTTGCAACCTATACGTGTGTTGAGCGAATTTCATGCTCTTTTTGCGGGAAAATTTGCGAGATTACATCGAATCTCGCAAATCTCGAATCGCGTCCATGCGTTCAACTCATCGGGGCCACGACCAGCGTCATGCCATCGGCGGAGGCAATTGACATGGTGGTGCCAGCCTCAGGCGCTGGCGCGCCGTTGGCCAGCCGCGCCCGCCAGCGCACGCCATCAAGCTCGACCCAGCCGACACCGGCTGAGAATGCTTCGGTGACGACCGCCTGACGCCCAATCATTGCGTTCGAGCGCTGGTTCAACCCCGGATGATGATCCCTTTCCTTCCAGCGCTTGACATAGGCCCAGCCAATCGCGGTGTAGAGGATCGCCAACAAAGCGAAGGTCAGGAACTGCGAGACGCCTGGCATCGAAGGGAACATCGCCAGCCCGATGCCGACGG
>DATLAW010000095.1:0-3104 GCA_035527255.1 Thermohalobaculum sp.
TGCCCTCTTCATAGCCCAGATGCGCCGTCAGTTCGGCCCCCAGCATCCGCTCCATCAGTTTGATCTTGAGCTCTTTCATCAGCCCGGCATCGCCAAGCAGATCCTCAGGCCGCTCGCAGCCCTTCAGAAGTTCGTCCAGCAATTCCTTGGAAATCGTCATCGTCCTTGCTCCTCTCAGGAAGCATCGACCAAAGCCCAGTTACACAGAAGACCGGACACTCGCTCGTGTCGCAATCGGACCAGTCTTTTCAGCCGCTAATTACCTGGTGGATGAACACGTCGAAACCGACCGAGTACACCCACCTGGCTAATTTTTTCTTGGCGTTCTTCTCGCAAACGTAGGTGACCGAAACGGGCGGATTGCGGGCGAAAATCGACCAGTGCGTCTTTCACGGGTGACGCTCAAAAACCCGACATTGCGATTACCAATTTAAGGCCAAGTTCCCCAGCCTCTTACTGGGTGAGAGGCGGGCTCACACCCCATGCTCCGGCGCCTTGCCCGCTCTGGCCGCCCAGGGCTGCGTCAGGTCGGCCAGCGCCAGGTCGAGACATTCGACCTCAACGGAGATCTCGGCGTCGCCCGCCAGCATCAGTGTCAAGGTTCCAGCGCAACCCTCGGCCGGCTCGAACATCATCGCCAGCAGGTCATAAACCTGTTCCTTGTCGGCCGGGACAATGCCGCGCGCGCGCACCTTCAGGACGCTCTCGAGCGTCACCGCGCTGCGCACCCTCTCAAAGCTGCGGCTGGCCCGCGCGGCGTCGGCGATGTCCTCCCAGCGGAACCGGTTCATCAGGATCACAAGGCGGCGCTTTTTCGGCATCCAGGCGATGTCACTGGCCTTGCCAACCGCATCCTGCAACAGGCTCGATATCACCGCCAGGTCGTCCGCCCCCTCAGCCCGCAGACGCAGGGGTTTGCTCGACAGCGGGGCGTCTTCAAAGCGGGCGTCGGTTGTATCGTTGGTCATGTCTGCCTCTCGGTGATCCGCTCGATCCGGGCGCCACAGGCGCCAAGTTTTTCCTCGACCCGCTCATAGCCGCGATCGAGATGGTAGACACGGCTGACAACGGTTTCACCCTCGGCCGCCAGCCCGGCCAGGATCAAGCTGACTGAGGCGCGCAGATCCGTCGCCATGACCGGCGCGCCGCGCAACTTCTCGACCCCGTGCACATGGGCAGTGCCGCCATGCACCTCGATATGGGCGCCCATCCGGATCATTTCCGGCACATGCATGAAACGGTTCTCGAAGATGTGCTCCTCGATGACGCTCTCGCCGCTTGCCAGCGACAGCATTGCCATGATCTGCGCCTGAAGGTCGGTGGGAAAACCGGGGAACGGCTCGGTGGTGACATGCAGCGGGCGGATGACGCCGTTGCGGCGGCTGACCTTGAGGCCGCCCGGCACATCTTCGACGCCGACATCGGCCTGCTCCAGCTTGTCGATCAACGCGCCGGCCAACGCCCGGCTGCCGCCCTTCAGGGTGACCTCGCCACCAGCGATGACCGGGGCGATCATGTAGGTACCCAACTCGACGCGGTCAGCCAGCACCCGGTGGGTGCAGCCACCCAGGCTGGTGACCCCCTCGATGGTGATCTCGCTGGTACCGGCGCCGTCGATCCGGGCGCCCATCGCGGAAAGGCAGGCGGCGAGGTCAACAATCTCCGGCTCGCGGGCGGCGTTCTTCAGGACTGTGGTTCCCTTGGCCAGCGTCGCCGCCATCAACAAGTTCTCGGTTGCACCGACCGAGACGAAGGGAAATTCGATCACCGTGCCAGTCAAACCGTTTGGCGCCTTGGCGTTGACATAGCCGTCGGTCAGATCAAGCTGGGCACCCATCTGCTCCAGCCCGCCCAGGTGTAAATCCACCGGCCGCGCCCCAATCGCACAGCCGCCCGGCAGCGAGACCTTCGCGTGGCCGTCACGGGCCAGCATCGGCCCCAGCACCAGAATCGAGGCCCGCATCTTGCGGACAATATCGTAATGCGCGGTGTGGTTGGTGATGCCGCCAGCATTCAGGGCCAGCACCCGGCCTTGCGACAGTCCAGCAATCTCACAACCCAGCGACGCTAGCAGCTCGGACATGGTCGCGATATCCGCCAACCGGGGCGCATTGGTTAGCGTCAGCGGCTGATCGGTCAGCAGGGCGGCGGGCATCAGGGTAAGGCAGGCGTTCTTGGCCCCCGAAATCTCGATGGTGCCGTTCAGCGGTTTGCCGCCGGTGACTGCAATCTTGTCCATTCTGCTCGCCTGTTCTCAATCTTGATTGGGGGGCGGGTCTTGTGCCCGATTATCTTTGCCTCAGTGCTCGTTGTCAGTTCGTGTATCGTTTGCCGGCGTGTCCAGTTGCGCGCGAACATCCGGACCTTCGCCAGCAATCCCCACGCCACCACGCCGCGCCCGCGATTGCGCTTTGCGTTTTCGTAGATTCTCCCGCAAGGCCTCGGCCAGCCGCTGGTCCTTGTCAGGTTTGTCGGCGCCAGGTTTCAGGTTTGCATCGTCCATGGCCCGTCCGATCTAGTGGCATTGCCCCTCTGATCTAGTGGCATTGCCTGCCCGATGTAATGGCATGGGCCGCCCGCGTCCAGATTGGGCTTGCATTCGCGGCCTGATCCGCTATCACTCGGCCCGCGCCGCTGGACCGCCGATGAACTACCCACAAGCGATCCCGCAGGCACCCGGCGCTGCCGTAGCTCAGTGGTAGAGCACTCCCTTGGTAAGGGAGAGGTCGAGAGTTCGAGTCTCTCCGGCAGCACCATAGTTTCTTACTAAGTAATTGATAATAAACAAAAATCCATAATTTATTATTTTTCAGTCCACCGATCAGTCCACCTTATCTTGCTTGTGTTTCCGATCGCGCGCTGTCGCGAGTTTACCCGGGGTTGTATCGATAAGCGGCGCGACTTGATTGAGTGCTGGGCGCTGTGGTGCGGCTTTTGACCTAGAACATCGGTATCCGTCCGGCGTCCCCGACCTTGCGGATTTTCTGACACCTGAGATTCTCGCGCCTCGATAGCGGGCGATGGTATCCACTATCGATGGTGGACACTATCGGGGATCATCGATGACGAGGACCCGAACCAGCCGTTCGACCAATGCCGGTTTC
>DATLAW010000096.1:0-24446 GCA_035527255.1 Thermohalobaculum sp.
CGGCGGCTCCTGTCGCTACCGGGCAGCGGCGGCAGACAAGCGCGCCTGGAAACAGGCCAAGCGGGTGAAGCCATGCAAGCTGGTACTGAATGGATGCTTAAGGCAAGCTGTTGTTTTAAAGCTTAAACGCCACTGGGCGAGGCGTTGCTCAGGATTTTGTCATCGCACATATGTGGTTCAATATCTCGGCAGCATATGGATATGCGGATGCAGTGGGCAGTAGAGAACGGATCACAAAGAGGATGAACCCCGCTCAAATCGCTGAGGCACAGAAAATGGCTCGTGAGTGGATGGAGAAACATCCGCGTAAGTGATGTGGAACGTAAGCCGTGGGCGTGATGCTCGTCAGCAAATGGGAAACGTCAATTGGCTGGACAGAAGGGGATGACCAAATTTCATCGAGTTTTTTTGTCAGTTTGGATGCCAGCATTTCAGCTTTGTCCTGATTCCGACCCAGGTGAGCCCTTACAAACTGAGACCCAAATCCGGATTGGAGCGCTTTCGGAACTCTCCTGTTAAAGACAAAAGAGCCGTTTCTGATGATGATGTGTGACAGTTTGTGTGACGGATTGTGTGACATTCGCCTTGCTCCCAAAAGGAATTTCCCTTTAGGATCAAGGCTAAGTGTCGTTGTAGTGGTGCCCAGGAGAAGACTCGAACTTCCACTTCCTTGCGAAAACTAGCACCTGAAGCTAGCGCGTCTACCAATTCCGCCACCTGGGCCCGTAACCGCTGACGATACAGAACCGCAAATCTGGCAGAACTGTCCGCAGTGCGGCGCGACGGCTGATCTAGCGACGGCGGCGGGGGATGTCAACGGGGTTGCGGCGTGGGACGCGCATGGATCGTTGGTGGCAATGTCTGGCCTCGGACTGGGAGCGCCGGTTATATTTGATTCCCTTTGGCGATCGTGAATTTACGCCGTCCGCGAACATGTGTGGACATGCCTGCCAATCGCTCGTGTAGTTGACCTCTATCAATGTCTTCATTTGAAATCCGATTTAAAATTTAAACACATAGTCATTTGAAAGGAACAGTCTGATGAAAACGCTTGCAATCCTGATGTCGACCGCTGCGCTTCTGGTTGCTTCTTCCGCATATGCGGCGGGAGACTTGAGCCGGGCGGACCCCCAGGAAATCGTTATCGAGATGGGTACTTCGGGCGACCGGATGTACTTCAAACCCGATCATCTCGATCTTGAAACCGGCAAGGCCTACAAGATCGTGCTGCGGAATCTTGACGACGCGAAGCATGAATTTGCCGGACATGAACTCATCGAGAAACTCTTCACCCGCAAGGTTGAGATCTCTGACGCAGACGGCAATCTGGTTGCCGAGATCAAAGGATACATCAGGGAAATCGAAGTGGGGCCCTTGCGCGAAGTCGAATGGTTCATCGTGCCGATCCAAACTGGCGAGAACATTCCGATGGAATGCGAACTTGAAGGGCACAGGGAAGCCGGCATGTTCGGCACCGTTACGATCAAGTAACAACGCACTCCGGGCGGTCGCCTTCAACAGAAGCGACCGCCCCCCTTATGTCTTCCAGTGTTCAGGTCCGTTGTCGATCCGGGCAAGCCGGTCGGTCGATGCCGTAATTGATAAAGGCGACGGGGATACAGACGACGAGATTTGCCGACGTAGCCCATCAATCCCCGCTCAGCCCTATTGCCCCGATCCCCCTCGCGTCATAAACCTATGAAATCGTCCAAACGGCCCGAGGAGACGCAGCGATGTCCGCCCAATCCCCTATCGTCACTATCATCGGCGGCTCCGGCTTTGTTGGCCGCTATATTGCCCAGCGCATGGCCCGGCGGGGGTGGCGGGTGCGCGTGGCTTGCCGGCGTCCGAACGAGGCGATGTATGTCAAGCCCTATGGCACTGTTGGCCAGGTCGAGCCGGTTCAGTGCAATATCCGTGACGAGGCATCGACGCGCGCCGTGATCCGGGGTGCGGATGCAGTTGTCAATTGCGTCGGGCTACTGTTCAACTCGGGCCGCAATACCTTTGATGCCTGCCAGGTTGAGGGCGCCGGGCGGGTCGCGCGGATCGCGGCCGAGGAGGGCGCGGCGCATCTGGTCCACCTGTCGGCTATTGGCGCGGATGCGGGCGGCAACTCGGACTATGCCCGCTCCAAGGCGGCGGGCGAGGCGGCAGTCAACGCCGCTTTTCCGGGCGCGGTTATCCTGCGTCCCTCAGTACTGTTTGGCGTCGATGACGGATTCTTCAACCGCTTTGCCGGGATGGCCCGGCTGATACCGCTGGTGCTGCCGATTGTCGGTGGTGGGACGAAGTTCCAGCCGGTCTGGGTCGAGGATGTCGCCGAGGCTGCCGCCAAGGCCGCGTACGGTGAATCGGCGCCAGGGGTCTACGAGCTTGGTGGCCCGACCATATACACGCTGCGCGAGGCCATTGAGCTGATGCTCAGCGTGACCCGGCGCCGCCGCCTGATCGTCAACATTCCGTTCTTCTTCGCCCGCATCAAGGCGTGGTTCCTGCAAATGCTGCCAAAGCCCTTGCTAACGGTCGATCAGGTGCGGCTGCTGGAGCGCGACAATGTGGTTGCGCCGGGCGCCCGGAGCTTAGCCGATCTCAGTATCGAACCTACCGCCGCCGAGGGCGTAATCGAGGGCTACCTCTATGCCTACCGGCCGCAGGGACAGTATACCCAACTGACCGAAAACGGCAGCGCGGCCTGACCGACTGCGGACACGTTACGAATAGGCCAGCGCCAACAGGCCAATGCCGAGCACCAGCCGGTAGATGACGAACGGCAGCATGGTCCAGTCGCCGCGGAACATCCGCATCATCACCGTCAGCGTCGCAAGTGCCGCGAGACACGACAGCGTCGCACCGACGGCCAATTCGGTGGTAAGCGCCAGGTTGCCGTCGCGCACCAGCCCGACGGTTTCCAGCACCCCGGCAGCCAGGATCACCGGCATTGCCATCAGCAGCGAAAGCCGCGCCGCCTCGGCGCGCTCGAAGCCGAGCCAGCGGGCCATGGCCATAGTGATTCCGGACCGGCTGGTCCCCGGCACCAGCGCCAGCGCCTGAGTCAGACCCATCAGGACCGCATCGCTTGTGCGCCAATCGCCGCCAGCGCGGCGTTGCGTGCCGACCCGGTCAGCATACCACAGCAACAGCCCGCCGATCAGCGTCGCCCAGCCGATGACCTCCAGCGCCCTGAGCGTTTCGACCTGTCCGCTGAGCTTCAATGCCAGACCGGCCACCACCGCTGGGATTGTGGCCAGTGAGATCATCAGAAACAGCCGTGCGGCCTCGGTTCTCCAGCGCCCACGCAGCACGTCCGCCATCCCGGCCAGCAAGCGCCCTGTTTCGCTGCGGAAATAGAGGCAGACAGCCGCCAGCGTACCCATATGCACGGCCACATCCATAGTCACGCCCTGGTCGGGGTGTCCGGTCAGGATCGGCCACAGCGCCAGGTGCCCCGACGACGAGATCGGCAGAAACTCGGTGATGCCCTGGATCAGTGCCAGCGCGAAGATATCGAAAAGTTCCATGAAGCAGCCTGTCTGAAAACGGTCGCGGCGACAGTGATAACCGGTCTGCAGGGGGGCGCAAGTGGGCAGTTAGGACAGCATCATTGACATTGACTGGCACTAAATTTCGCCCCGTGGCGAATTAATTTGTAAAAAACATAAATTAACGACAGGATTGTTGACTTTATTTTAACCAACGATTCCGCTAATCAGCAGGTTGGGGGAGAGCGAGGGAGATTCGTTCGAGCTGCCTCGCGCGGTGCAATTGTGGAATACCGGGACGGATACGGCCGATGGTTCAGAAGATGCTGAAGTTTATCTCGCTCGAACGTGAGATGCCGGAGAAGCGGGCTGCGGGTGAGCGGGCGCATGATTTTGGCGAGGTTTATCGTGACTATGCCGCCGCCAAGGCGGCTGAGCAGTCGGCTCGGTGCTCGCAGTGTGGGGTGCCGTTTTGTCAGAGCCATTGCCCGCTGCATAACAACATCCCCGATTGGCTGAAGCTGACCGCTGAGGGGCGCCTTCGTGAGGCTTACGAGATGAGCCAGGCGACCAACACCTTCCCCGAGATCTGTGGGCGGATCTGTCCGCAGGATCGGTTGTGCGAGGGGAACTGCGTTATCGAGCAATCCGGCCACGGCACCGTGACCATTGGCGCGGTTGAGAAATATCTGACCGATCTGGCCTTCGAGGAGGGTTGGGTCGAAGCGATCAAGCCGCTGGCCGAGCGTCCGGAATCTGTCGGCATCATTGGCGCTGGTCCAGCTGGGCTGGCAGCCGCCGACCGGCTGCGGCGGATGGGGTTTCAGGTCACCGTCTATGATCGCCACGACCGGGCCGGTGGCCTGATGATCTATGGCATCCCTGGCTTCAAGCTGGAGAAGAATGTGGTCATGCGCCGCAACGCTCAGCTGGAGGAAGCCGGGGTCAAGATTGTCTATAACTGCGATATCGGCAAGACCATCGCTTTCGCCGAGATCCGCGCCGCTCACGATGCGGTGCTGATCGCCACCGGGGTCTATAAAAGCCGCGATATCGGCGGGCCAGGGTCGGGGGTGGCTGGCATTGTTCAGGCCATCGACTACCTAACCGCCTCGAATCGCAAGGGTTTTGATGACGCCGTGGCTGCCTTCGATAGTGGCGAGCTGAATGCGGCGGGAAAGCGGGTGGTGGTGATCGGCGGCGGCGACACCGCAATGGACTGCGTTCGCACGGCCGTTCGGCAGGGTGCCGTCAGCGTCAAATGCCTGTATCGGCGCGACCGGACCAACATGCCGGGATCGATGCGCGAGGTGAGCAATGCCGAGGAGGAGGGCGTCGAATTCGTCTGGCTGACAGCCCCCAAAGGCTTCACCGGCGATGCCACCGTGACCGGGGTCAAGGCGGCGAAGATGCGCCTCGGCCTGCCCGATGTCACCGGCCGTCAAGCGCCGGAGCAGGTGCCGGGATCGGACTACACCGAGCCCTGCGATCTGGCCATCAAGGCGCTGGGTTTCGAGCCCGAGGAACTGGTCCGCCTGTGGGACGCGCAAGGCCTGGAAGTGACCCGCTGGGGCACCGTCAAGGCCGACTTCCAGACCCATGCAACCTCGGTCCCCGGCATCTATGCGGCGGGCGATATTGTGCGTGGCGCCAGCCTGGTTGTGTGGGCCATCCGTGACGGCCGCGAGGCAGCGGACGCCATCGCCGAGCGGTTGAATGGGGCGGCGAAAGTGGCAGCGGAATGAGGGTTTGGGCTGGGATTCCTTCGGGGGTGTTATGGGGGTGCTTTGGGGGTGCTCCCGACTCGACTGTGAAAATGAATGAAAAGTTAATGGGTCAGCGGGTATCCCCCAATGGTTCGAGAGGGTTAACAGATCGTTTCGGACGCCGGGATAGTGGCAGAGACCAAGGGAGGACGAAGAATGAATCGAACCGGACAATGCCTGTGTGGAGCGGTGCAGTTTTCTGGCACCCCGGTTGGACGTGGCCAGGTCAGTGTTTGCCATTGCGGCCAGTGCCGGCGCTGGAACTCCGGGCCGTTGATGTCGCTCGACATGGACGGTGTCGTTACGCTGACCAAGTCCGACGCGCTGGTCTGGTACAAGTCCTCGGATCATGGCGAGCGTGGGTTTTGCCGGCACTGTGGGTCGGGGCTGTTTTGGCGCGAGCCTGGGGCGACGCTTGGTTGGGGGGTCTCGGTGGGCGCGCTGGATGACGTGACCGGTGTGCAGATCGCGCAGCATATCTGGATCGATGACAAGCCGGATTTCTATGACTTTGCCGACGATGCACCGCGCAAGACTGCCGCGCAATGCGTGGTGGAGGGAGAGTGACGCTATGACCAACACTGGGACCAAGACCGGGCAATGCCTGTGCGGGGCGGTGAAATTCTCTGCTGAAGACGTGCCGCACCAGATTGGTGCCTGCCATTGCGCCCAGTGCCGACGCTGGGCCAGTGGCCCGTATTTTGCCGTGGCCGCACCGGGATTGCGCTTCGAAGGCGAGGAAAATATTGGCCGTTACCGCTCGTCCGAGTGGGCTGAGCGGGGTTTTTGCAAGCTGTGCGGATCGAGCCTGTTCTACCGGATGATCAAGGAGGACCGCTATATGATGGCGGTCGGCAGCTTCGACGATCAGTCGGGGTTCGAGCTGTCGCGCCAGGTATTCATCGACGAAAAGCCGGGCTTTTACGACTTCGCGCAAGCGACCAAAACCTCGACCGGCGACGATTTCTTCGTGCGCTTTCCCGACCTGAAGGGAACGTGAGGATGCGTCTGACCAACCGTCAATGGACGCTGATCGGCTGGTGGCTGTTTGTTGTCTGCGCCGGGCTGTTCATCGTCGCGGCAGCCCGCGCGGGCGACATGATTGCGCTGCTGGGTTCGGTCGCCTTCATGGCCGCCAATATCGCCTTCCTGATCCCCTTCTACCGCCGCCCATCAAACGACGAAAACGAGGATTGATGACATGATCCGTACTCCGATCGACCAAGGCTGGGTTGACGCCTACGAGGCCGAGCGCGATCGCCTCGCCCGTGACGGCATGTATCTGCCCGAGGAGGAGCACGCGTCGTGCGGTGTCGGTCTGGTCGCCGCCATCGACGGTGTGCCGCGGCGCGATGTGGTCGAGCATGGCATCACCGCGTTGAAGGCGGTGTGGCATCGTGGTGCTGTCGATGCCGATGGCAAGACCGGAGACGGCGCCGGGATCCATGTCCAGATCCCGATGGCGTTCTTCTGGGACCAGATCCGGCGCACCGGCCACGAGCCGCAGGAGACCTTGCTGGCGGTCGGTCAGGTGTTCCTGCCGCGCACGAACTTTGGCGCCCAGGAGACCTGCCGTACAATCGTCGAGACCGAAGTGCTGCGGCTGGGTTACTATATCTATGGCTGGCGTCAGGTGCCGGTGAAAATCTCGATCCTGGGCGAGAAGGCCAATGCCACCCGGCCGGCTATCGAGCAGATCCTGATTTCCAACATCAAGGGCGCCGACGAAGAGACCTTCGAGCGTGAGCTGTATGTGATCCGGCGCCGGGTCGAGAAGGCGGTGGCGCAGGCACAGATCTCGGGCTTCTACATCTGCTCGCTGTCGTGCCGGTCGGTGATCTACAAGGGCATGATGCTGGCCGAGCAAGTGGCGGATTTCTACCCGGACCTGAAGGACGCACGCTTTGTCTCGGCCTTTGCGATCTATCACCAGCGCTATTCCACCAACACCTTCCCGCAATGGTGGCTGGCGCAGCCGTTCCGCATGCTGGCCCATAACGGCGAGATCAACACGCTGAAGGGCAACATGAACTGGATGCGGAGCCACGAGATCCGCATGGCGTCGAACTTCCTGGGTGATCTGGCCGAGGATATCAAGCCGATTATCCCCAACGGATCCTCGGACAGTGCGGCGCTGGATGCGGTGTTCGAGGTGATGGTGCGGGCCGGGCGCAATGCGCCGATGGCCAAGACCATGCTGGTGCCGGAGGCTTGGTCGAACTCGGAATCGATGCCCGAGGCGTGGAAGGCGATGTATTCCTATTCCAACGCGGTGATGGAGCCGTGGGACGGCCCGGCCGCCCTGGCGATGACCGATGGGCGCTGGGTTTGCGCCGGAATGGACCGCAACGGGTTGCGGCCGATGCGCTATGTGGTGACCGGGGACGGGCTGGTGATCGCCGGGTCCGAGGTCGGCATGGTCCCGACCGACGAGAGCACGATCCGCGAGAAGGGCCGCCTGGGGCCGGGCCAGATGCTGGCGGTCGATCTGGCCGAGGGACGCCTTCTGCACGACGCCGAGATCAAGGACGAGCTGGCCGCCGCCCAGCCCTATGCCGAATGGATCGAAAAGGTCACCGAGATTTCCGACGAGATCGAGGGTCGGCCCGAGACCCGGTTGCACAAGGGCGAGGCATTGCGGCGGCGCCAGATTGCCGCCGGCTATTCGATCGAGGAGCTGGAGACGATCCTGCACCCGATGGCCGAGGACGCCAAGGAAGCCATCGGATCGATGGGCGACGACACCCCGCTGGCGGTGCTGTCGGATATTTATCGGCCGCTGAGTCACTTCTTCCGGCAGAATTTCAGCCAGGTCACCAACCCGCCGATAGACAGCTTGCGCGAAAGCCGGGTGATGAGCTTGAAGACCCGCTTTGGCAACCTGAAGAACATGCTGGACGAGGATAGCAGCCAGACCGAGATCATCACGCTGGAAAGCCCGGTGGTCTCGAACACCCAGTTCAAGCGGTTGGTTCAGGCGTTTGGCGACAGCCACCGGGTGATCCATTGCGTGTTCCCCGCCGGGGACGGCCCGGGCGCGCTGCGCCGCGCCCTGAACCGGGTTCGCAGCGACGCCGAGGAGGCGGTGCGGGCCGGCGCCGGTCATGTGATCCTGACCGACGAGGCGGCGGATGCCGACAACATCGCCATGCCAATGATCTTGGCGACCTCGGCGGCACATAGCTGGCTGGTCGGGCGCGGGCTGCGGACCTTCTGCTCGCTGAATGTGCGGTCGGCCGAGTGCATTGATCCGCATTACTACGCGGTGCTGATCGGGGTTGGGGCAACCACCGTCAACGCCTATCTGGCGCAGGATTCGATCCTCGACCGGGTCGAGCGCGGGTTGTTGGACGACGTCAGCGCCGACCGGGCGATTGCCAACTATCGCATCTCGATCGATCAGGGTCTGCTGAAGGTGATGTCGAAGATGGGCATTTCGGTGGTCTCGTCGTATCGCGGCGGCTGTAATTTCGAGGCGGTAGGTCTAGGGCGCGCGCTGGTGGCGGAGTACTTCCCCGGCATGCCGTCGCGGATATCCGGCATCGGCGTCTCCGGCATCGAGGCAAAGCTGCGCGGCGTGCATGCGATGGCTTGGCGGCCACGAAACGGCGCTGGCGCCGAGATCCTGCCGATCGGCGGTATCTACAAGGCCCGGCGCAGTGGCGAGGCCCATGCCTGGGGCGCCCAGTCGATGCATGCCATGCAGGCGGCGGTCGGCCAGAACTCCTATGCGCTGTGGAAGAAATACAGCGACGGCATGAAGGCGCAGCCGCCGATCCATTTGCGCGACCTGCTGGAGGTCAAGCCGATTGGCCCGGCGGTGCCGCTGGAGGAGGTCGAGAGCATCACCTCGATCCGCAAGCGGTTCGTGACGCCGGGCATGTCGCTGGGAGCGCTGTCGCCGGAGGCGCACAAGGCGCTGAACGTGGCGATGAACCGGATCGGCGCCAAGTCCGACAGCGGCGAGGGCGGTGAGGACCCGAAGCATTACCACCCCGAGCCGAACGGCGATAACCCGTCGGCCAAGATCAAGCAGGTGGCCAGCGGCCGGTTTGGCGTGACCGCCGAATACCTGAACCAGTGCACCGAGCTGGAGATCAAGATCGCCCAGGGCGCCAAGCCCGGCGAGGGCGGCCAGATTCCCGGCTTCAAGGTCACCGAGATGATCGCCAAGCTGCGCCATGCGACGCCGGGCGTGGCGCTGATCTCGCCGCCGCCGCATCACGATATCTATTCGATCGAGGATCTGGCGCAGCTGATCTACGACCTCAAGCAGATCAATCCGGACGCCAAGGTCTGCGTCAAGCTGGTCGCCCAGTCCGGCGTCGGCACCATCGCCGCCGGGGTGGCCAAGGCCAAGGCCGATGTGATCTTGATCTCGGGGCATAACGGCGGCACCGGGGCGAGCCCGCAGACCTCGATCAAATATGCCGGGCTGCCGTGGGAGATGGGGCTGACCGAGGCGCATCAGGTGCTGGCGCTGAACAATCTGCGTGAGCGGATCACGTTGCGCACCGATGGCGGCTTGAGGACCGGGCGCGATATCGTTATCGCGGCGATGATGGGGGCGGAGGAGTACGGGGTTGGCACGGCATCCTTGATCGCGATGGGCTGCATCATGGTGCGCCAGTGTCAGTCGAACACCTGCCCGGTCGGGGTCTGCACCCAGGACCCGGCCTTGCGCGAGCGGTTCACCGGTAGCGCCGACAAGGTGGTCAACCTGTTCAGCCTGCTGGCCCACGAGGTACGCGAGATCCTGGCCGGGCTGGGGGTGCGCTCGATCGACGAGGTGCTCGGGCGCGCCGACATGCTGACCCAGGTCAGCCGGGGGGCGGCGCATCTGGATGACCTCGACCTCAACCCGATGCTGGTGCGGGTCGACGAGGGCGATGTGGTGAAATACGTGCGCGACCGGCCGCGCAACGAGGTGCCGGATACGCTGGATGCCCAGATCGTCAAGGACGCCGGGCCGTTCTTCAAGGACGGCGAGAAGATGCAGCTGGACTACACGGTGCAGAACACCCACCGCACCATCGGCACCCGGGTATCGAGCCATATCGTGCGGCGCTTCGGGATGGTCGACAACAAGTTGCAGGAAGGCCATCTGACGGTCCGACTCGACGGCTCGTGCGGCCAGTCGCTGGGGGCGTTCGCGGCACCGGGGCTGAAGTTGGTGGTGTTCGGCGACGCCAACGACTACGTCGGCAAGGGCCTGTCGGGCGGGGTGATCACGCTGCGCCCGCCGCTGAGCTCGCCGCTGGTGGCGGAGAAAAACACCATCATCGGCAACACCGTGCTGTATGGCGCCACGGCGGGCAAGCTGTTCGCCAACGGTCAGGCGGGCGAGCGGTTTGCCGTGCGCAACTCTGGCGCCCTGGCGGTGATCGAGGGTTGCGGCTCGAACGGGTGCGAGTACATGACCGGCGGCGTCGCGGTGATCCTGGGTTCGGTCGGCGACAACTTCGGCGCCGGGATGAGCGGCGGCATGGCCTATGTCTATGACCCGGCGGGGGAGCTGCGCGCCAAGGCGAACATGGAAACGTTGGAGCTGTGCCGCGTCGAGGCGGCCTGGTGGGAGGAGGAACTGCTTAACCTGGTGCGCGAGCACGCTGCCCAGACCGGCAGCCTGAAGGCCACCGAGATCCTGCGCCACTGGGATGACGAGCTACAGCACTTCTGGCAGGTCTGCCCCAAGGAAATGGTCTCACGCCTGCCAAGGCCGCTAAGTGACAGGGTGGCGGAGGAGCGGGCGTGAGCCGGCATTTCGAAAATTTTCGCGTTATACCGAGGCGGAGCGATTGCCCTTTGGGGAGGTTCTTTTTGGACCGATGTCGGTTGGGCCAGCAGCGCAGGTGATCAAGCATTTCTTGATCTACCTCCCCTGCACCGCCGCGCGGCGCGATATCAGTGGACGCTGAGCGGCCGCATATCGTTGCGCTTGGCCAGGGCGAAGGCGACGCGCCGGTCGGGTGCCACCGCCAGCCGGTTACCCTCGGCGTCGTGGACACCAAAAAACCGGGCCGTGGTGCCGCGCAACTCGTCCGGCATCTCGTCCGCCGCAAGCTCGCGGACATAGACGATGGCCTTACCCTTCGGTTCAGTGAATGGGGTCTTGTTCATCGTTTTGCTCCTCCTGTCCGCATTGTCAGCATTTTCGATCCCGCGCCATCGATCTGAGATCCGGCACCATTGATCGGAACTTTTCGCACCACCGTCTCGAGATTGCGCCTGATCAGGTCGATATGCAACAGGCCATGATCCAGGCTGGCTCCGGCAACCTCGACCCGCTCAGCCAATACGAAGCTGCGTTGGAATGGCCGTGCGGCAATGCCGCGATGCAGAAAATTGCGCTCTGCGTCAGCCTCGGCCTCGTCATGCTTTCCGCGCACGAAAAGCTGTTGCGCCTCGACGGTGATCGAAAGGTCCGCCTCGGCAAACCCGGCGACCGCGAGGGTGATGCGAAAAGCGTCCTCGCCATGCTGCTCGATATTGAACGGTGGATAGCCGTCCGACCCGGCCTTCATGGTGCGCTCGACCAGACGGTCAAGCTGCTCGAAGCCAAGCAGGAACGGGTGCGATGCGAAGGAGACTCGTGACATTTTCGACAGTCCTCATAACCCAAGCGACGTCTTAGACGGGCCCGCCAGGCAGCACCCGTATGGCGTAGATATGGGGCGGGCCACGCCGTCATGCAATAGTTTGCCTCCCGACCTGATGACCGGCGCCTCTACCCACAGTACATAACGGCGCGAGACCCCGGATCACATCCTGGGCATAGGACTGACATCTGCGCAGGTTGTCAGATTGAAATCTCGCCCTTGCCGCCGTGGGCCGCCGACCATTCCAGCGGGTGGTCGAGGAAATTCTCGACCTCGTCCATGGTTTTCGCTTCGAAGTAACCGCCGCGCCGGGCCTCGGCCAGGACGTCACGCCAGGTGACGAGGTAGTGGAGCTTGATGCCGTGCTCGGCCAGTTTGGCTGGCACTTCGGGGAATATGTCGTAGTAGAAGACGACGATGGTGTGGTCGCAGACAGCACCAGCCTCGCGGATCGCGTCGACGAAGCTGACTTTCGAGCCGCCATCGGTGGTCAGGTCCTCGACCAGCAGAACCCGCTGGCCTTCGCTGATCTCGCCCTCGATCCGGGCGTCGCGGCCAAAACCTTTAGGCTTTTTTCGCACATATTGCATCGGCAGGGCCAGCCGGTCGGCGATCCAGGCGGCAAACGGGATGCCGGCGGTCTCGCCGCCAGCCACCGCGTCGAACGCCTCGTAACCGGCATCGCGCATCAGTACCGAGCAGGCAAAATCCATGCAGGCCGAACGGATGCGCGGGTACGAGATCAGCTTGCGGCAATCGATATATACCGGGCTGGCAAGGCCGGAGGTGAGCATGTAGGGGGGATCGGGGCGGAAATGCACCGCCTTGATCTCCAGCAGCATGGCGGCGACCTGTTGCGCCATCAGAGCGCGGTCGGGGAAACTTGTTTGGATCATGTCTGGTCCCTCAGTTCTCGACTCGCCAGTGAAGCGGGAAGCCGGGGTCGAACACGGTCACCGGCCCGGCGCCGGTTTCGATTTTGGCGGGGTATGCCACGGGGTCGAGCTGTTTTACCAGCGTGACGGTGCCCTGATTGACAGGCAATCCGTAGAACGCCGGGCCATTCAGCGAAACGAAGCTCTCCAGCCGGTCGAGCGCGCCGTCTTCCTCGAAGACATGAGCCAGGCACGAGATTGAATTCGGCGCGGTGAAGCAACCGGCGCAGCCGCAGGCTGCCTCCTTCAGCGGGTCGGTGTGCGGCGCGGAATCGGTGCCGCTGAAGAACCGGGCATCGCCGGAGGTGGCGGCCTGGCGCAGCGCCAGCCGGTGGCTTTCGCGCTTGGCGATCGGCAGGCAGTAGTAATGCGGCCGGATACCGCCGGCCAGAATATGGTTGCGGTTGATGATCAGGTGATGGGTGGTCAGGGTCGCGGCCAACCCGCTGTCGGCGCTGCGCACATAGGCGACCCCGTCGCTGGTGGTGACATGCTCCATCACCACCTTCAGCCCGGGGGTACGTCGGCGCAGGGGATCGAGCACGCGGTCGATGAAAACCGCCTCGCGGTCGAAGATGTCCACTG
The DNA here is from genome assembly GCA_035527255.1 of Thermohalobaculum sp. Taxonomy (GTDB): domain Bacteria; phylum Pseudomonadota; class Alphaproteobacteria; order Rhodobacterales; family Rhodobacteraceae; genus Thermohalobaculum. Next base: position 13,368 of record DATLAW010000096.1, read on the forward strand.
CCGGATCGGTGACCTCGCCATGCACACACAGCGGCAGGCCGATCTCGGCCATTCGCTCGAGCACCGCAGCTACACGGCCGAAATCGCTGACGCCGGAGGCTGAATTGGTGGTCGCCCCGGCCGGGTACAGCTTGACCGCCTTGACCAGCCCGGAGGCGGCGGCAGCGGCGACATCGTCCGGATCGGTCGTCTCGGTCAGATACAGGGTCATCAGCGGCTCGAACGCTGCCCCGGCGGGCATGGCGGCAAGGATGCGCGCGCGATAAGCGGCCGCCTGCTGGCCGGTCACCACCGGCGGCACCAGGTTCGGCATGATGATGGCGCGGGCGATGTGATCGGCGGTCCAGCCGATCACCCCCGCCATCATCGCCCCGTCGCGCAGATGCAGGTGCCAGTCGTCCGGGCGGCGGATCGTCAGGCTTTGGCTCATGCCGCCAGCCGGAAGCCAAACTCGCTGCCCAGCAGGCTCGCCAGCGCCGTGGCCTCCTCGACACTGGCGGGCAGCAGCGGCGGCCGGGTATTGGCCCAGCGCCGGTCGCCGGAGGCAAGTGCCATCATCCGCTTCATCACCGGGATCGGGGCATAGCCCTGCACGGTCAGGCGGAATTTCTTCACCATCTCGTGGTGCTTGGCCGCCGCCGCCGTGTCGCCGGTATCATACAGCCGGATCGTCTCGGCGATGCCGGCGGCGTTGATATTTGCTGTGGCCGAGATCGAGCCGGTGGCGCCCATTTCCAGCGCCTCGATCAGCGGCAACTCGGAGCCCGGATAGACCCGCAGCCCCTCGATGCCCAGCAGGGCGGAGGTGTTGGCCCAATCGCCGGTGCTGTCCTTGATGCCGACGATGGTAGCCGGGAAATCCTGATGCAGGCGGCGCACCAGCGGCACCGGGATGCCGACGCCCGCGACTTGGGGGATGTGGTAGAGGTAGATTTGTAGCCGGTCATCGGCGACGCCATCGATCAGGCGGCGGAAATAGTCATACAGGCCGTCATCGGCGACGTTCTTGAAATAGAACGGCGGCAGGGTCATCGCCCCGGCGCAGCCCAACTCGACCGCGTGGCGGGTTAGGCGGATAGTGTCGGGCAGGTTGGTCAACCCGGTGCCGGGGATCAGCTTTGCCGCCGCGACGCCGGAGGCGACCAGCTTCTCCAGCATGTCCATGCGCTCGTCGTTGCCGACCGAAAGCGCTTCGCTGGTGGTGCCGAACGGCGCCAGCCCGACGCAGCCATCGGCCAGGCAACGCTTGGCATGGGCGATATACAGGTCCTCGGCGATGGTCAGATCGTCGTTGAACGGGGTCAGGGTCGGGGAAATCACCCCGCGCAGCGGCTTTGATATGGTCATTGTCGGGGTCTCTCCGTGGGAATGTGGTTGCGGCGATCAGGTTCGGTGCGGAGGATAGACCGAACCAAGCGAAACAGAAAAGGTTCTGCGCCGCCCGTGGAAGTTTTTTTCCACCGGAGCCGCAGGCCACTCACCCCTCGATGGCATCCCATACCGCAACCTGGCGCATGACGCTGCGGATACGGGTCAGCAGGCACAGGCGGTTGCGGCGGACGATCTGGTTGTCGGCGTTCACCGTGACCTTGTCGAAGAAGCTGTCGATGACCGGGCGCAGCTTGGCCATCGAACCCATGGCGGCGGCGAAATCCTCGGCCTCCAGCGCGGTTTTGATGGCTGGTTCGGCGGTGTCGAGGGCGGTGAACAGGGCGCGTTCCTGGTCCAGCTCAGTGAATTTGATATCAGGGGCGCCGGAGTATTCGACGGCGTCCTTCTTTTCCTCGGCGGCGACCATGTTGGCGGCCCGGCGGTAGCCAGTCAGCAGATTGGCGCCGTCCTCGGTGCCGAGGAAGGTTTGGAGGGCGCGGACCCGGTTGACCAGCAGGACGAGATCGTCCTGCCCGCCGAGATCGAAGCAAGCCTGGATCACGTCGTGCCGGATGCCCTGGTCGCGGAGGTAGACTTTTAGGCGGTCGGCGAAGAAGGAGAGGAGGTCTTGAACCCTTGGTTCGATCTTTGGAGCGAAGTCAATTGCCTTTGCGGTTTGTGCCGCCTTAAAGACGTCATCCAGGTCTACGTTGGAGAATTGGTCTTGGCCGTGCGATTTCAAGACGCTCAAAACTGCGTCGGCGATCACCAATGTGTTCAGATCAGCATCGCGCTCAGTCCAAGCTGTCGCATAAACTGCATTTAGGGTCATCGAGACGGAGATTGGAGTCAGTAACTTTATGCGGATGCCATTCTCTAGAATGGTTCGGAGTATCCCTAGCGCGGCTCGTCTCAGTGCGTATGGATCTTTAGAACCGGTCGGCCGTTCATCGATCCACCAGAACGCGGTCAGCATGTCAATCTTGTCGGCCAGAGCGACAGCCACCGAGACCGGCTCGGCGGGCACCGCGTCGGAGGGGCCGAGGGGCCTGTGGTGGGCTTCACAGGCATTAGCCACTTCTTCCGGCAGCCCGGCGGCGCGCGCGTAGTAGCCGCCCATAACGCCCTGAAGCTCCGGGAACTCATAGACCATCTCGGAAGCGAGGTCCGCCTTCGCAATAGATGCAGCGATCAAGGCAAGACGAGCATCCTCGAATGTCATTCGCGCAAATCCTGTGACCATGAAAGCCACCTTGCCGATGCGCTCGATCCGTTCGGCCTGGGTTCCCAACTTGGCGTGGAAGACGACGTTTTCGAGTGGTTTTGCCATCTCGGCCATTCCGTCCGCCCCGTGGTCCTTCACACGCCGCAAATCGTTGTCCCAGAAGAACCGCGCGTCGGTCAGCCGCGCTGCCAGTACCCGGCCGTTGCCCTCCAGGATGGTTTTCCCATGATCCGGGGTCTCGATGTTGGCCACCGTGATGAACCGTTCGATCCGGCCGGTTTTGGGGTTCCGCACCGAGAAAAACTTCTGGTGCGCCTTCATCGAGGTTTGCAAAACCTCCGGCGGCAGGTCGAGGAAGGCCTCGCCGATCTGGCCCATCAGGGTGACCGGCCATTCGACCAGCCCGGCGACCTCGGCCAGCAGGGCCTTGTCCGCGACCACCTCCAGCCCTTGGGCGAAGGCAAGCTGGGTGGCGTCATGTTCGATCCGGGCTGCCCGCTCGGCCGGGTCGAGCACGACCTTGGCCGCGGCCAGTCTCAAAGCATAATCGTCGAAGCCGTTCACCCGGAACCTGCCGGGTGCCATGAAACGGTGCCCCTCGGTGGAATCGCCCGAGACGATGCCGTCAATCTCGAAGGGCACCACCTCCGGCCCGGTCTCGTCATATAGAAGGCACAGGATCGAGTGCAGCGGGCGCACCCAGCGCAGCGAGCCGGCGCCCCAGCGCATTGACTTTGGCCAGGGGAAGTTGCGCACGGTGTCGGTGACCGCCTCGGCAATGACCTCGGCAGCGGGACGGCCCGGTTTCTCGATCACCGCGTACCAGAGCTGGCCCTTCTTGTCGTTGCGGGCCTCCAATTGGTCCTTGGTCAGTCCGGTCGCGCGCAGAAAACCCTGCAATGCCTGATCGGGCGCATCGGTGCGCGGCCCCTTGCGCTCCTCGCGCATGGCGGTTGTCATCTTCGGCAGGCCGGTCAGGTGCAGGGTCAGGCGGCGCGGTGTGGCGAAGGCCCCGGCCTCGGCGTAGGTCAGCCCGGCCTCGACCAGCTTACTCGTCACCAGCTTCGCCAGATCCTCCGCCGCCCGCGCCTGCATGCGCGCGGGAATTTCCTCGGAGAAAAGCTCAAGCAGCAGGTCGGGCATGGTGCGATTTCAATCCGGGATATCGGCGGCGGGAACAACGGTGGCGAAGCGGTCAGCGATGGCGGCCAGTGCCGCCCGATGGATGGTGTCGGCGGGCAGTTCGCCGCCGGTTGGGTCTGGAAGGTCGCGAGTGGCGGTGGCATCCATCGCGACGGTCGAGGAAAGTCCCCGGTCCAGCGCCGAACGCACCGTGGCCGAGACGCACATATGGGTCATGAAGCCCGCCACCACGAGGGGCCGCGGGCCAATGCCCTCCAGCACCTCGGCAAGCTTGGTGTTGGCAAAGCTGTTCGGCAGGCCCTTGTCGACAACGGTCTCGCCCGCCAGCGGCGCGACCGAGGCATGGATCTGGCCGCGCGGCGCATCCGGATCGAAGGCGCCACCGCTGCGGCCGCGTTGGCGCACATGCACCACCGGCGTGCCCAGCGCCCGGGCGCGCGCCAACAGACGGGCTGCGACCTCGGCTGCCGCCTCGACCCCGGTCAGCTTCAGCGGGCCGCCGAAATACTCGTTCTGGATGTCGATCAGCACCAGCACCGACGCCCCAAGCCGCGAGGGCACCGGCGTTGCTCCGGCGAGTTGCAGCAATGTCTTGGCCATGGTTTCCCTCTACCGCTCGATTTGTTGTGCGATACTTTCGCTCAACTGCCGCCACATATAGCCCTTGCCGCCCGGAAAAACCGCGACGATCCGGTCAAAACCCTCCGGGTCATTGTGTTCCGCCACATAGGCTTTGCCGTATTTGCTCGCCAGGCTCTCTTCAATGTACTCGGCGTTGAAGCACTTGAACCATCCCGGCGCCACCAGCGGTTCAGGCGCGATGGACGGTGGCGCTTCGAAGGGTTCGCTGATCACGAAACAGGCGCGCATCTTCAGGGGCGAGCTTGTCGAGGTCAGGCCCTTCCATTTGGTCACCGGATAAACCGTGCCGGCGATCAGGACTTCGTCGGCCCAGGTCTCCTCGTAGAAGGCATTGGTCTGGAACCACCAAAAAGCCATCCCGAAGAGGAAAGTGAAGCCAACCAGCCCGACAATCACATAGCTGCCGTTCACTCTGCGCGTATCTACTTCGGGTTCTGGTCGCCGGTAAGGGGATCTCATGGATCCCGCCCGGCGTTGGTTTGACAGAACGCGTCGGCACATTGCTTGGCGAGCTGCCGGACCCGGCCGATATAGGCCTGCCGCTCGGTCACCGAGATCACGCCGCGGGCGTCGAGCAGGTTGAAGATGTGGCTGGCCTTGATGCACTGGTCATAGGCGGGATGGGCCATGACAATGGTCTTGGCGGTTTTCGGGTCCAGCGCATCGTGGCCCAGGATCGCCGCGCATTCGCGCTCGGCATCTTCGAAATGGCGAAACAGCATGCCGGTGTCGGCCACGTCGAAGTTGTGGCGCGAGTACTCTTCCTCGGTCTGGCGAAAGATGTCGCCATAGCTGAGCGGGATCGGCGCATCAGGGTCGTTGAACGGCATGTCCATGACGTGGTCGATGCCCAGCACATACATCGCCAGGCGTTCGAGCCCGTAGGTCAGCTCGCCCGAGACCGGATGGCAGTCGTAGCCACCGACCTGCTGGAAATAGGTGAACTGGCTGACCTCCATGCCGTCGCACCAGACCTCCCAGCCCAGCCCCCAGGCACCCAGCGTCGGGCTTTCCCAATCGTCCTCGACGAAGCGGATATCGTGCAGCCCCATGTCGATGCCGATGGCCGCGAGCGAGCCGAGGTACAGCGCCTGCAGGTCCGGCGGCGAGGGTTTTATCAGGACCTGGTACTGGTAGTAGTGCTGCAACCGGTTCGGGTTCTCGCCATAGCGCCCGTCGGTGGGGCGGCGCGAGGGCTGGACATAGGCCGCCGCCCAGGGGCGCGGGCCGAGCGAGCGCAGTGTGGTTGCCGGGTGGAAGGTGCCGGCGCCAACCTCCATGTCGTAGGGCTGCAGGATGGCGCAGCCCTGCGCGGCCCAGTAACCCGCCAGCCGGAGCAGGACTTCCTGGAAGGATCGCGGCGTGGTGGCGGGTTCGGCAGGCATCACGTCAGGGTCTTTCTAGGGTCTCTCTGTGCGGCCTCACTGTGCGGCCTCACGGGGCGGGTCGGTTTCAGCGTCTTCCTAAAGCCGCCCGGCCCGCCGGTCAACGCGGGGATTGGGCCGCCGGGAATAGACAGGGAAGCCGGGGGCGATTAAGTAAAGCCCAACTGAAACGGTCGGGAACTAGATGGAAGCCCTGCGCAACGCCCGTATCGCCGCACCGGACGGCTGGACCATCGGCAGCCTGGTGTTGGCTGCGGTGTTGCTGATGCCGATCGTGGCGGTCGGCTGGATGGCGTTGAACCCGACCGAGAATATCTGGCCGCACCTGCTGGCTCACGCGCTGCCGATTTATCTGGGCAACACGCTGATGTTGATGGCGCTGGTCGGCGCCGGCACCGCAGTCCTTGGTACGGGGGCGGCCTGGCTGGTGGTGATGACCGATTTCCCCGGCCGCCGCCTGCTGGAATGGGCACTGCTGGCGCCGCTGGCAATGCCCGCCTATATCGGCGCCTATGCGCTGGTCGATCTGCTGGAATATGCCGGACCCGTACAGACCGGCCTGCGGGTTCTGTTCGGCTGGCACGATGCGCGCGACTACTGGTTCCCGCAGATCCGCTCGATATGGTCGGCGGGGTTCGTGCTGACGCTGGCGCTCTATCCTTATGTCTACCTGTTGGTGCGGGCCGCCTTTCGCGAGCAATCGGTCTGCGCGCTGGAGGTGGGCCGGGCGCTGGGCTGCGGCCCCTGGGGGGTGTTCTGGCGGGTCGGGCTGCCGCTGGCGCGCCCGGCCGTGGTAGCGGGCAGTGCTATCGCCATGATGGAGACGCTGAACGATTTCGGCGCCGTCGACTATTTCAACGTGCCGACCCTGACCCGCGGCGTGTTCTCGATCTGGCTCGACACCTATAATGCCGGGGGTGCTGCCCAGATCGCGCTGGTGATGCTGGGGTTCGTGCTGTTGCTGCTGGCGCTGGAGAAGGTCAGCCGCCGGGGCAAACGGTTCCACCATACCTCGCGGCGCTATCGACCGATCCGGCGGTCAAGGCCGAAGCGGTTGCGGCGCTGGTTGGTGGTTGTCGTTTGTACCCTCCCGGTGCTGTTCGGTTTTGCCCTGCCGACGCTGGTGGTGGGCTGGCACGCCTCGGCGCATCTGGGGCAATTGGCGGCGGGCGCGTTTTGGCGGGCGATGATGCATACCGGGTCGCTGGCGGGGCTGGCGGCGGTGGTCTCGTGCGCGGTGGGGATATTCATGGTCTATGGCGCCCGAGCTTCGCGCCACGGCGCCGCGCGCTGGCTGGCGCAGGCGACGTCGCTGGGTTACGCGGCGCCTGGCGCGGTGCTGGCGGTGGGCGTGCTGATCCCGCTGGCGGCGCTGGACCACCGGATGGCCGATCTGGCCGAGGCCTGGCTGGACATCGACATCGGGTTGGTGCTGACCGGATCGGCGACGGCGGTGGTGTTCGCCTATGTGGTACGGTTCTCGGCCATCGCGCACGGCGCTATCGATGGCGCCTTCGGCCGGGTGACGCCGTCGATGGAACTGGCGGCGCGGACCCTGGGCGAGACCCGGCGCGGCGCCCTGACCCGGGTGCATTTGCCGATGATCAAGGGCTCGGTATTGACCGCGGCGCTGCTGATTTTTGTCGATTCGGTCAAGGAATTGCCGGCGACTTTGATCCTGCGGCCCTTTAATTTCGAGACACTTGCCACAACTGTATATGGAGCGGCCTCGCTTGAGCAGTTGGGCGAGGCCGGGCCGGCGGCGCTGGCGATCATCGTGGTGGGATTGGCGCCGGTGGTGCTGTTGGCCCGAACCATGGATCGCTCGCGACCCGGCGAGATCGACATAGACCTTGTGGATACGATCCCGTAACCAAATGATCATCACTCGGCGCCGGAAAACGGTCGAAATCACGTCCAAGTTCGGGCAGACTGTCGGCGAGCCTACAATTTCCGAATCCCGCCAGGGACAACCCCGGAGGACATTCCGATGCGTCGTGCTCTAAAATATCTGTTTGCTTTTATCGGCATCGTGGTTGTTGTCATCGTGGCGGCGGCGCTGCTGATCCCGCGCGAGCGGATCGTGGCACTGGCGGCGGACCAGGTTCGCGCGGCGACCGGACGTGAGCTGGTCCTGACTGGCGACATCTCGCCTTCGTTCTGGCCGGTGCTGGGCGTGCGGACCGGGCCGGTCACCCTGTCGAACGCCGATTGGGCGGAAGCACCGGAGATGATCTCGGCCGCGGCCGCCGAGATTGGCGTCGAGCTGATGCCGCTGATATCCGGCGAGATCAAAGTCACGACGCTGCGGCTGGTCGATCCGGTGGTGGCGCTTGAGATCGACCGCGACGGTCGCGCGAACTGGATTTTCGACGACGGTTCGGTGCCACAAGGCGGCACTTCGTCCGGCACCTCGTCTGGCGGGTCAGCGCGTGAATTGCCGAAGATTTCGCTGCCCGAGGCGGTCATCAGTAACGGCCGGATCAGCTTTCGCGATGCCCGGTCAGGCCAGACGATCGAGCTGGCCGCGCTCGATCTGACGGCGGGGTTGGAAGGGTTGGATAAGCCGCTCAGCCTCGAAGGCTCAGGCCTGTGGAACGGCAAACGCGCAACCGTCAATGCCTTCATAGATACGCCCGCGGCGGCGATGGATGGCAGGACGACCGCGGTACGGGTCTCGCTGGTCAGCGATCCTGCAAACTTCAGCTTTGACGGCGACCTGCAGCTTGTCGAGGGCGCCGCCGTGCCACTGGTCAATGGCGAGATTTCGGCCAATCTGCCCAACCCATCGGCGGCAACCGCATGGGCGATCGGTGCGGGCGCGCCGGCAGGACTTGCAGATCTCGGCGCGGTGAAGCTCGACGGCAGCCTTTCGGCGACCGATGCGGCGCTTAAGGTGTCCGCTGCTGGTAGTGTCGGGTTCAAGGGCCGGGCTGTGGGGTTCGATCTGGAGGCGGATGGCGGGGACGGCTGGCTCGACCGCCAGGAATTCACCGTTGTGGCGTCCGGGAGATCCGAGGGGTTGTTCCAGTTTTCGTTCAGAGGCCCGATTGCGATCGGCGACGTTCTGGCGGCGGATGGACCGCTGAAATTATCGGTCAGCGATCCGCGCGGGATGGCCAAATGGATTGGCGATACGGCGCTTGACGCCCCAGCGGGGATGCTGGAATCTGCTAGTTTGGAAAGTCGGCTGGCGCTGCAGGGCGGGGACCGGATCAAATTCGAAGACCTGACACTGAGGCTCGACAAGACCACGATGACCGGCGATGCCGGGGTTGCCCTGGGTGGTGCGCGTCCGATGATCACCGCAAATCTGAACTCGACACCGCTGGACCTTTCTCCGTTCATGGCCCCCGGTGGCAATGGTGCCGGTAATGGTGGCGGTGGCGGTGGCGGCGATAGTGGCCAGGGTTGGAGCACCGAGCCGCTCGATCTCTCGGCGCTGCGTGCGGTTGATGCCGATGTGGCGATCCGCGCCGAGGCGGTTGACCTCGGCGACATCGAGATCGGGCGCAGCGACATCGCTGCGCGCCTGAGGAACGGCAAGCTGGACCTGAAGATCGACCGGGTTGACGCCTATGGCGGCGGCATGACCGGAACCGTCGTTGTGGTGGCCGGCGACGAGGCGGCGCTATCGACCGACCTGACGATCTCGTCGGTTCAGATGCGGCCGCTTTTGAATGCACTGGCGGGGTTTGACAGTCTCGAGGGGCTGGGCGCATTCCGGGTCAACGTCAACGGGCGCGGCCGGTCAATGGACGGGCTGATGAAAAGCCTCGACGGCCAAGGCGGGCTGGACTTGACCGACGGCGCGATCCTGGGGTTGGACCTCGCCGCGATGGTGCGCAACCTGACCGGAGGCGGCAACGGGGGTAAAACCGACTTTTCCGCAGTCACCGGCACGTTCGACATCACCAATGGGGTGCTCCACAACACCGATTTCTCGTTCCTCGGGCCACTTCTGCGGGTGATCGGCAGCGGCACCGTGGATATTGGCCGCCAGGCACAGAACTTCCGGCTGGAGCCGACTGCGGTTGCCAGCCTGACCGGCCAGGGTGGCTCGCTGGGCGATGCGGGCTTGGGCATTTTTCCGATCCTTGTCACCGGCACCTGGTCCAATCCCAGTTTCCGGCCCGACCTTACATCTGCAATCGAGGGGCTGCTGAGCGATCCGACCAAGACCCTGGATGCGGTCACCGGGCTGATCAACGGTGCCGACCCCGGCAAGGCGGCGGGGTCGTTGCTGGGCGTGATCACCGGTGGCGCAGGCGACGGCGGCACCGACAGCACCGCAGGCACGCTGGGCGACGTGCTCGGCAATGTGCTTGGTGGCGGGTCAACCGGCCAAACCCAGGACACCGGATCGGGCGGCGGGGTGGCAAGCGGCCTCGGCGGCCTGCTCGGTGCTCTCGGTGGATCGTCGGGGGGCGCATCGTCGGGGAGCGAGACGCTCGCACAGCCAACCAATAGCAACGAACAGTCGGCCATCGACGCCAGCGATCTGGCGCCGGTCAGCGCGCCGGTTCCGGCTCCGGCCAACCGCGATCTGCTGTCGGCACTTCCGGATCCGGCGCCTTCCCTGGACGGAACCGCACCTGCCGAAAGCCTGACCGTTCCGTCGCCAACATTCATGCCGGAAACCGTACCTCAGACCACTGAGACAACCGCGCCAGAGTCGGAGACGGTGTTGCAGCCACAGGCTGAACCGCAGCCGAGCGTCGAGACCAGCACGACAGAAGAAGTTGAGGCCCAGGGGCGCCGCAAGAAGGAGCGAAAGCTAAAGCCAATCGATATCCTCAAGGGTATCCTGAAATGACCCAACTGAATTTTCGCCAATGCGCCGTGCGCCAAATACGCCGATTGAATGGACGTGCCAGCCACCCTTGCATGGAAAAGCGCGGGGCAGTATCACTCGCGCCAACGCCGGTCTAGCTCAGCTGGTAGAGCGCCTGATTTGTAATCAGGATGTCGGGGGTTCGAGTCCCTCGACCGGCACCAATAAACACAATTGTTTCAATGTGATACGAGCGCGGCGCTCCACTTGGTTTTGAAGATCTAGTCTGGGGGTCCGCTGGGGGTCCAGAAAAGATCGACTCAACCAATCAAACAACCCCTAACGAAAATCCGGGTTCAAATTCACCGAAATTTGCGCTCTCTGATCGACGTGAGTTGCGAAAACCGCCCCGCCCTATGCTGAGCAACGCCATTTCGATAAGATTGAGGAGTTTTCACACGGTCTGGACCGTTCTTGGCCCGAAATTGGAATTTGCGTGTTGCCACAGGCGCGGGCGCGGCATAGCTTGCGAGCTTCGA
>DATLAW010000097.1:0-10387 GCA_035527255.1 Thermohalobaculum sp.
TGCCGTGCCGCGCCATCTCGCGTTCGAAATTGCGCTGGCAACTCTCGCCGTTGGTGCGGCCATAACGGACCAGGTCGATCTCGAACGAACAGCAGCCGAAAATAGTGTCATGGCCGCCGCAGCTGTCGGCGATCACCGTCATCATCGGTCGGGCAAGGTTCGAACGCAGCACCGAACCCAGCCCGATGAAGATGTTGCGCGGCACCTTGATGGTGTTCGGCGCATGGTAGCGCTCGGCCGGGTTGTCGGCATTGTAGCAGAGGAAGTCGATTGCCTAGCTTCCCTCCCGATCGATCAGCCGCAACACCTCGCCGGGCTCCAGCCGCGCGCTCCACGGCGCCCGCGCGGGCACGATGTCATCGATCCGGATCACGCCATCCGGCAATTGATTGCCCGCCATCTCCGCTCCTCGCTGTTGACCGTTTCCAGCGAAGCGTAGATGACAGGTACCCGGGCCGTCCAGTTGGAGAATGGTTTGACCGAGGCAGAACACCGCACCGAAGCGCTGAAGGGCCACGCGGCGATGTTCGCCTTCGCGGTGGCGATCTCGGGATCATTCACGCTGGGTAAGCAGGCGGCACCGCACCTCGACCCGGCGGCGCTGAACTCAATCCGGTTCGCCCTCGCCGGATGCCTGCTGGCGCCACTGGCGCTCCGCCGTCTCCGCCGCGAGCACCTTGACGCGCTGTGGCGTTATCCGCTGCTGGGCGGGGTTTTTGCCTGCTATTTCTTCCTGATGTTCGTGGCGTTGCGGCTGACCGACCCGATCTCCACTGCCGCCGTCTTCACCCTCACCCCGATGATGAGCGCGGTCTTCGGCTGGTTCCTGCTGCGTCAGGTGATCACGCCACGCATCGCCGTCAGCCTTGCGATTGCTGGCGCCGGGGCGATCTGGGTGATCTTTCGGGCGGATGTCGACCGGATTATGGCCTTCGACCTCGGCCGCGGCGAGATCGTATTCCTGTTCGGCTGTGCCGCCCATGCCTTCTACACCCCGTTGGTCCGCCGCCTTAGCCGGGGCGAGCCGGTGCTGGTGTTCACCTTCGGCACCATCGTCGCCGGGACGCTGCTGCTGAGCCTCGCCGGAGCGCCCGCAATTATGGCGACCGACTGGACGGCGCTGCCCGATATCGTCTGGATCACCATCGCGTACCTGGCGGTCTTCGCCACCGCCGGCTCGTTCCTGATGGTGCAATTCGCCACCTTACGGCTGCCGTCGTCCAAGGTCATGGCCTATGGCTACCTGGTTCCAAGTTTCGTCATCTTTTGGGAGGGAGTGTTGGGCCACGGTTGGGTGTCGGCCTCGGTGCTGTTGGGGGCAGGGGCCACGTTTGTCGGGCTGATTATCCTGCTCGGCCCCGACCATGTGGGAGGCGCCAAAATCAACGCGGCCGCAGTCCGTCCAGAAACAGATGCTCCAGGCTCCGCGCCGCATCGTTGAACCGGTCGTCGCCATCGTCTCCCAGGACCGCCCTGATCTGGGTGTCGAAGTCGGCATAATGCTGGGTCGTCGCCCAGATCGAGAACAGCAGATGGCGCGGGTCGATTGGCGCGATCTTGCCGGCCGAGATCCATCCTCGGATGACCGCGCATTTCTCGTCGACCAGCGCCTTCAGCGGACCGGACAGCACGTCGCCTAGGATCGGCGCGCCGCGCATGATCTCGCTGGCGAACAGACGCGACTCACGCGGATAGTCGCGGGCCATCTCCAGCTTGCGCTCAATATAATCGGAAAGCTCGTGCATCGGGTCGCCTTCGGGGTCCAATTCGCGCAACGGCTTTAGCCAGGCTTCCAGCATACGGTCCAATACCACTTGGTAGATCTCATCCTTGCTGCGGAAATAATACAGGAGGTTAGGTTTCGACATCCCCGCCGCCTCGGCGATGCGGTCGATGGTCGCGCCGCGAAAGCCCTCCTGCGAGAACACATCCAGTGCCGCGCCAAGAATTTTTTCGCTGTTCTCGGCCTGGATTCGGGTGCGACGCGCGGTCTGCTCGGCGCGGGCGCCCCGGCTCTCGTCACCGGCAATAGGCTTGTCGTCGGGCAATCCTACCCCTCCCGCTGCAAATTGTCCCTTGACCCGTTCGGCAGGCTTGGTAGCGTGAATTTTACCAAACGGTCAAGGCGGCGATCTCAGGGAGAATACCATGGCACCTCCGAATGCAAATCTGGGCGCGAACCTCACCATCAACAGCGACCGGTTGTGGGACAGCCTGATGGAGATGGCCAAGATCGGCCCCGGCATTGCTGGCGGCAACAATCGCCAGACCCTGACCGATGACGATGCCACCGGCCGCCGTCTGTTCGCCAAGTGGTGCGAGGCCGCGGGGATGACCATGGCTGTCGACCAGATGGGCACCATGTTCGCCCGGCGCGAAGGCACCGAGCCCGACCTGCCCCCGGTCTATGTCGGCAGCCACCTCGACACCCAACCGACCGGCGGCAAATACGACGGCGTGCTCGGCGTGCTGGGTGGCTTGGAAATTATCCGCTCGCTGAACGAGCGCGAGATCAAGACCAAACACCCGATCGTCGTGGTCAACTGGACTAACGAGGAGGGCACCCGCTTCGCCCCCGCCATGATGGCGTCCGCCGTCTTTGCGGGCGTTATCACCCAGGACTTCGCCTATGGTCGCACCGACGCCAAGGGCCTGACATTCGGCGACGAGCTGGAACGCATCGGCTTCAAGGGATCGGAGCCGGTGGGGGGGCGCCAGATGAAGGCGCTCTTCGAGCTGCACATCGAGCAGGGCCCGATCCTCGAGGCCGAGGGCAAGGATATCGGCGTCGTCACCCATGGCCAGGGGCTGCGCTGGATCGAGATCACCGTCACCGGTCGCGAAAGCCACACCGGCTCGACCCCGATGGCGATGCGCAGGAACGCCGGGCGCGGCCTGGCGCAGATCACCGAGCTGGTGCATCAGATCGCCATGGAGCACCAGCCGAACGCGGTCGGCGCCATCGGCCATGTCGACATCTACCCCAACAGCCGCAACATCATCCCCGGCCGGGCGGTCTTCACGGTCGATTTCCGCTCGCATGTGCTCGCGACGCTGGAGGCGATGGTGGCCGAGCTGATGGAGCGCGCCCCGAAGCTGTGCCAGGCGCTGGGGGTCGAGTTCGAGAGCCAGATCGTCGGCCAGTTCGACCCGCCCGCGTTCGATCAGGGCTGTGTCGCCGCCGTGCGCGGCGCGGCGGAACGCCTCGGCTACAGCCACATGAACATCGTCTCCGGTGCCGGCCACGACGCCTGCTGGATCAACCGGGTCGCCCCGACCTCGATGGTCATGTGCCCCTGCGTCGACGGCCTCAGCCACAACGAGGCCGAGGAAATTTCGCAAGAATGGGCGGCCAAGGGCGCCAACGTACTGTTCCACGCGGTGGTCGAGACGGCCGAGATCGTCGATTGAAATGCTCTGGGCGATCCACCCCTACGAAGCGACGGAAGGCGTTGTTGAAGCGTCTCGGAAAATCTTTGCCCGGGAGTGCCTTTCAGCGTTAAAGTTGGCTGTCCGCGGGAGTGGATGGCAAAAGCGCGAGAACGTTTTGTTTCGCCGGTTGAGCGATCATTTCGTGTCTGTCGAACTCAAAGCCGCCTCAAACCAACCGCTCAGCTGGATTGAAGTTCGGATCAAGCCATTCGAACTAGACCCCCTATTATGGCAGATCACCGAAACCGACAGTCGCGATTGGCCGCTTTTTGCGCGCGCCTTTTTTTCTGCAAGTTGCCGTGCACCGATCTTTCGCAAGATTGACTGGAATGATGCTGGCGTTACACCTCAGGGCAACGTTGCGCGACTGTTGGCGGCGCTCGATGGCGTGCTGTCAATGATCGAAGAGCTCGCGATGCGTTCCTACGCGGACTTCGTTGACGCGGTTGATACGTTTGGCGATTTTACAACAACGCGAGCCCTGTCGCTTATTTTGGAGGAGCGTGAGGTTGAAGCGCTCACATATTCGGAAGAATGCCTCCGAGGGCATCGCAAGGTTCGTTCAAAGATGAATTTCCTGACCGATTCAGGAGCACAGACGCGCGATGTCCACGAGTTGATTATTGATTGGATCCGGACCGGCGACACGCGCTTGATGCAACCAGACAGTGAGGGAGACTGACCCATGACCAAAGTCATCAAAAACGGCACCATCGTCACCGCCGACTGTACTTACAAAGCCGACGTCCTGATCGAGGGCGAGAAGATCGCCGCCATCGGCCAAAACCTCAAGGGCGACCAGACCGTCGATGCGGCCGATGCCTATGTCATCCCCGGCGGCATCGACCCGCATACCCATCTCGAGATGCCCTTCATGGGCACCACCGCGACCGAGACCTTCGAGAGCGGCACCTTTGCGGCTGCCTCCGGTGGCACCACCATGCTGGTCGATTTCGTGCTGCCCGGCGCCGACGGCTCGCTGGTCAACGCGGTCAAGGACTGGGACCGCAAGTCGGCGCCGCAGATCTGCTCCGATATCTCGTATCACATGGCGATCACCGGCTGGAACCAGGGTATCTTCGACGAGATGGCCGAAGTGGTGAAGCGCGGCATCAACACGTTCAAGCACTTCATGGCCTATAAGGGCGCGCTGATGGTTCAGGACGACGAGATGTTCGCCTCGTTCCAGCGCTGCGCCGCCCTGGGTGCCATGCCACTGGTCCATGCCGAGAACGGCGACGTGGTGGCGGCACTTCAGGAGAAGTTCATGTCCGAGGGGTTGATCGGCCCCGAAGGCCACGCCTTCTCACGCCCGCCTGAGGTCGAGGGCGAGGCGACCAACCGCGCCATCATGATCGCCGATGCGGCGGGCGTGCCGCTCTATGTCGTTCACACTTCCTGCGAGCAGGCGCATGAGGCAATCCGCCGGGCCCGCCAGAAGGGCATGCGGGTCTACGGCGAGCCGCTGATCCAGCACCTGACCCTCGACGAGACCGAGTATTTCAACAAGGATTGGGACTATGCCGCCCGCCGTGTGATGTCGCCACCGTTCCGCAGCAAGGACCATCAGGACAGCCTGTGGGCTGGTCTCGCGGCGGGCTCGCTGCAGGTGGTAGCAACTGACCATGCCGCTTTCAGCACGGCGCAGAAGCGTATGGGATTGAAGGGCTTCCCGATGATTCCGAACGGCACCGGCGGGCTCGAGGACCGGCTGGCGGTGCTATGGACCAGGGGGGTCGAGACCGGGCGGCTGACAATGAATGAATTTGTCGCCGTAACGTCTTCGAATATCGCGAAGATCCTGAATATCTACCCGCTGAAAGGCGCCATCGTCGAGGGTGCGGATGCCGATATCTGCGTCTGGGATCCGAAGATCTCGAAAACCATCTCGGCGGCGTCGCAGAAATCGATCATCGACTACAACGTGTTCGAGGGCATCAAGGTCTCAGCACAGGCCCGCTACACCCTGTCGCGGGGCGATATCATCTGGGCCGATGGCCAAAACTCGCAGCCCCAACCTGGCCGGGGCCGCTTTGTCCCGCGCCCGGCATTCTCGGCCGTTAACCAGGCGCTGTCGAAGTGGAAGGAACTTACGGCGCCGCGACAGGTAATGCGCGATCCCGCCAACATCCCTTCCGGTGTCTGAGCATGGGTGAGGCGGCACGGATCGCCGGTTTGCCCGCATCCAGCGAGGCGGCGCTACGGCGTGCGGCCGAGCATGCGATCCGCTTTCGCCATGGCGTGGCCGCGCGCCCGATTGGGCCTGCCGAGGACTATGACACCCAGCTCGGGCGCTTCGGCGGCCCGGTTCCCGAATCCGGCAAGCCGCCGGTTGAGGTGATCGATGAACTGGTGGCCATGGCCGATCCCGGCCTGTTAGCGATCCCCAACCCACGCTTCTTCGGCTGGGTCGTGGGCGCCTCGCATCCGGTAGGTGTTGCCGCCGACTGGCTGACCTCGGCCTGGGGACAGAATGCGGCGATGGCTTTGTCGACGCCCGCCGCCGCGGCTGCGGAGGAGACCGCCGGGCGCTGGATGCTTGACCTGCTCGACCTGCCCCGCGACGCAGGCTTCGGCTTCACCACCGGCGCCACCATGGCCAACGCTATTGGGCTGGCAGCGGCGCGAAACGCACTGCTTGGGCAGTCCGGCTGGGATGTCGAGGCCAAGGGGCTGTTCGGCGCGCCGGAAGTCAATGTCGTGCTCGGCGAGGAAGCCCATTCTACAGTATTCATGGGGCTGAGGCTGATCGGCTTCGGTGCCGAGCGGGTCATTCGAGTGGCGGCGGATGGGCAGGGGAGGATGATCGCCGGGGCTTTGAGTGAGGCGCTGCGGCCACTGAATGGCCCGACCATCGTCATCGCCCAGGCGGGCCACATCAATTCCGGCGCCTTCGATCCCTTCGGCCCGACCATCAAGGCATCACGGGCCCATGGCGCATGGGTCCATGTGGACGGGGCGTTTGGCCTGTGGGCCCGGGCCTGTCCGGATTGCAGCGCACTGGCGGCGGGCGTCGAGGGCGCGGATTCCTGGGCGACCGATGGGCACAAATGGCTACAAACGCCCTATGACGGCGGATTCGTCTTTGTTCGCGACCAGGCCGCGTTGCAGCGTTCAATGAGCTTGACCGCGAGCTATCTGCCGCACAGCGCCGATCTACGCGACCCAGGCGACTACACCCCTGAACTGTCGCGCCGCGCGCGAGGTTTCGCCGTCTGGGCGGTGCTGCGTGCGCTGGGTCGGACCGGTGTTGCGGAAATGGTAGGCCGTCGCTGCCGCGTCGCCCGGCGGATTGCCAAGCGGCTGGCGGCGGAGCCGGGAATCCGCATCGTCAACGAGGTCGTGTTGAACCAGGTTGCCGTCGCCTTTGGACCCGAGGACGACGCTGACAGAGCCGATGCGGCGACCCGCGAGACCTTGGCGCGGATCCAGCGCGAGGGCATTTGCTACCCTTCGCATGGGGTTTGGCACGGGCGCGCCATCATGCGCATCTCGGTCTCGGCGCATTCAACCGATAACGCCGAGGGAGACTATGCCGCGGAGGCGGTCATCGCTGCCTGGCGAACGGTGAGGGGCGAGATGGCATAAATTCAACTACGGCGCCGGCGACGGCGCCAGCGACGGATTCTGTGGTTATCGAAGCACGGGGACTGAACCTGGTATTCGAGACTGCGGACGCGCCGGTTCACGCGCTGAAGGATATCGATCTGACCGTGGGGCAGGGCGATTTCGTCTCGTTCATCGGCCCCTCCGGCTGCGGCAAGACCACCTTCCTGCGGGTCGTCGCCGATCTGGAACAGCCGACCTCCGGCACCATCACCGTCAACGGCGTCAGCCCGCATCAGGCGCGGCTGAACCGGTCCTACGGCTACGTCTTTCAGGCCGCCGGGCTGTACCCCTGGCGGACCATCGGCGGCAACGTGCGACTGCCGCTGGAGATTATGGGCTATTCCTGCACTGAGCAGGACGAGCGGGTCGCCCGCACTTTGGCGCTGGTCGACCTCGCCACGGTCATCGCGGCCATCATCGCGCTCTGGTACATCGGCGCTGTTTTCCTCAACGCCCCGTGGGAGCGTGATCAGGCCGAGCGGGCGGGCACCACCATTGCCACCTCGCAACTGATCGCCAACACCATGGCGCAGGAACGCCCGGTGCTGCCGGCCCCGCATCAGGTTGTCATCGAGATCTGGCGGACAACGGTCGAGCAACGGATCACCTCGAAGCGCAGCCTGGTCTTTCATGGCTGGATCACGCTTTCCTCGACATTGCTGGGGTTTGCCATCGGCACCGTAACCGGCATCCTGCTGGCGGTCGGCGTCGTCCATAACCGGGCGATGGAGATGAGCGTGATGCCCTGGGTGGTGGCCTCGCAGACCATCCCGATCCTTGCCATCGCGCCGATGATCATCGTGGTGCTGAACGCGGTTGGTATCAGTGGCTTGCTGCCAAAGGCGCTGATCTCGGCCTATCTCAGCTTCTTCCCGGTGGTGGTCGGCATGGCCAAGGGGCTGACCTCGCCCGATGCGCTGCAGCTCGACCTGATGCGGACCTATAGCGCCAGCCGCTGGCAGGCATTCTGGAAGCTGCGCTGGCCCTCGTCGGTGCCATATCTGTTCACCTCGATGAAGGTCGCGGTAGCGGCCAGCCTGGTCGGCGCCATCGTTGGCGAGCTGCCAACCGGTGCTGTCGCCGGCCTCGGCGCCCGGCTGCTGGCGGGCAGCTACTACGGCCAGACCATCCAGATCTGGTCGGCCCTGTTCGCGGCGGCTGCCCTGGCGGCGGCGCTGGTGGCGCTGGTCGGGCTGGCCAACCGGATCGCGCTCAGACGCATGGGGATGGCGCGGTGAACTGGCTGGTGATCCTCGGCGCTATCGGCTTCTGGCTGGCGGCCTGGTGGTTCAACACGTGGCTCGCCCGCCAAACCCCGAAAAACCCATCCGCGCGCCGGGCGCTGCGCCTGGCGGTGCCGGCGATCTTCGGCCTCTCGCTCCTGGTCCTGTGGGAGGGCATTACCCGCGGTGCCAACGTGCCCACCGTCCTGCTGCCGCCGCCCAGCATGATCGCGGATCGGTTCGCCTCGTCCACCAGCATCCTGCTGGCCGATTTTCGCCAAACCTTCCTGAAGGTGGCGCTGATCGGCTACACGCTGGGCTGCGGCTCGGCCTTCCTGGTTGCAATCGCCATCGACCGCTCACCGTTCCTGCAACGCGGGCTGCTGTCGGTCGGCAACCTGGTCTCGGCCCTGCCGATCATCGGCGTCGCCCCGATCATGGTAATGTGGTTCGGCTTCGACTGGCCGTCGAAAGCCGCCGTGGTCATCATCATGACCTTCTTCCCGATGCTGGTGAACACCGTGCAGGGCCTGCGCGCCGCCGAGGCGATGCAGCGCGACCTGATGCACACCTATGCCGCCAGCTACTGGCAGACCCTGTTCAAGCTGCGCCTGCCCGCCGCCGCGCCATTCATCTTCAATGCACTGAAAATCTGCTCGACGCTGGCGCTGATAGGCTCGATCGTGGCAGAGTTCTTCGGCACCCCCATCGTCGGCATGGGGTTCCGCATCTCGACCGAGGTCGGGCGGATGAATGTCGACATGGTCTGGGCCGAGATCGCGGTGGCCGCACTGGCCGGCTCCACCTTCTACGGCGCGATAGCGCTGGTCGAGCGTTGGGCGACCTTCTGGCATCCCTCGGTCCGGGGCCAGAGCAACTGAGCAAATTTTGAGACGACTGAAAACCGAGCAAAAGGGAGACCTGCAATGAAAAGAATGATCGCAACCGCGCTGGCCGGGGCCATGGCGCTGGCCACTGCGCAAGCCAGCGCAGCCGACAAAGTGACGCTGCAACTGAAATGGGTCACCCAGGCCCAGTTCGCCGGCTACTACGTGGCCCAGGACCGGGGCTTCTACGAGGCCGAGGGGCTGGATGTCGAAATCAAACCAGGCGGCCCGGACATCGCGCCCGCCCAGGTGCTGGCCGGTGGCGGCGCTGACGTGGTGCTCGACTGGATGCCCTCGGCATTGGCGACCCGCGAAAAAGGCCTGGCGCTGGTCAACATCGCCCAGCCGTTCAAATCATCGGGCATGATGCTGACCTGCCGCAAGGAGACCGGCATCAAATCGCCGGAGGATTTTCGCGGCAAAACCCTCGGCGTCTAGTTCTTTGGCAACGAATACCCGTTCCTCAGCTGGATGAGCCAGCTCGGCATCCCGACCGACGGCTCGGCTGGCGGCGTCACCGTGCTGAAACAGGGTTTTAACGTCGACCCGCTGCTGCAAAAGCAGGCCGATTGCGTCTCGACCATGACCTATAACGAATACTGGCAGGTCATCGATGCGGGCCTCGCCGCCGACGATCTGGTGGTGTTCAAATACGAGGAGCAGGGCGTCTCGACGCTGGAAGACGGCATCTATGTGCTGGAGGAGAAACTGAAGGATCCGGCCTTCGAGGACAAGATGGTCCGCTTCGTGCGCGCCAGCATGAAGGGCTGGAAATGGGCCGAGGCGAACCCCGACGCCGCCGCCGACATCGTGCTGGAGAACGACAGCACCGGCGCCCAGACCTAAAAACACCAGCGCCGCATGATGGGCGAGATCGCCAAACTGACCGCCGGCTCGAACGGCGCCCTGAACCAGGCCGACTACCAGCGCACGGTAGACACCCTGATGAAGGGCGGCAGCGACCCGGTGATCACCAAACAGCCCGTGGGGGCGTGGACGAGCGTGATTACCGATAAGGCGTTGTGATCCAAACCAAGTCTCTGTGCCCCGGGCCTGCTCCGGGGCACAGGCCGAAATTACTCAGACCGGATATTTTAGCACCACATTCTCGACGAGGTCTTCGACAAAGTCGATCGCCTTTGTCTTGCTGATCGTAATGCCAGAAGGGTGTGCCGAGGAGTTTCTTGTCTCAAGCTTTTGGTCGAGAATCTTCCGAACGTCATTCGAGATAATCTT
>DATLAW010000098.1:0-13701 GCA_035527255.1 Thermohalobaculum sp.
CGGGACCCGATCTGCGGAGAGCATTATGGCCAGCGGCCATGAACAGTGCCGCAACAACAGGCCGAACACATGGCAGCTCCGACCAGCAATGCGATATCCGTCAAAAAAACCCTTGCCAACATGGAGCCGTCCACACATGGCGCATAGTCGGTAATCCGGGCCGCTGGCGCCGAGCCGGGCCGATGGGGGCCAAGCGTTAGAATTCGACCTCTAGAACGGCCAGAACAGCATGATCGCCGGAACGCCGGTCGCCAGGACGATCAGCTCCAGCGGCAGCCCCATGCGCCAGTAGTCGCCGAAGGCATAGCCGCCGGGACCCAGGATCAGGGTGTTGTTCTTGTGCCCGATCGGGGTCAGGAACGCGCAGGAGGCGGCCACTGCCACCGCCATCAGGAACGGGTCGGCGTTGACCCCTAGCTGGGCCGCCAGATCGATGGCAATCGGCGCTGCGATGATCGTTGTGGCAGTGTTGTTGAGCACATCCGACAATGTCATCGTCACCGCCATCAGCACCGCCAGGATGACCCAGGCGGGCAGGCCCGCAGTAGCGGCGACGATGCCATTGGCGATCAGGCCGGTGCCGCCGGCCTGTTCCAACGCCGTCCCCAGCGGGATCATCGAGCCCAGCAGCACGACGACGGGCCATTCCACATGGTCGTAGATGTCGCGCACCGGCACGATTCCGGTGAACACATACAGCGCCACCACGCAGCCCAGGGCGACCGGCAGATAGACCAGGCCGAAGCTGGCGGCGGCGATGGCGGCGGCGAACAGCCCGGCGGCAAGATAGGCCTTTTCGCTTTGGGTGACCGTCAGGCCGCGCTCGGCCAGTGGCAGGCAGCCGAGCCAGGTGGCGACATCGGCGAGCCGCTCGGTCGGGCCCAGCAGCAGCAGAATATCGCCGGTCTCGATCGTGGTCCGCCGTACCCGCTCGGTGATCCGCTTGCCGCGCCGCGAAATCCCGAGCAATGTGACGCCGTGCCGCCGCAGCAATTGCAGTTGCAGTGCCGAGCGCCCCACGATGCGCGCCCGGTCGGTTGCGACGACCTCGATCAGGCTCTGGCCCTCGCCCGCGGCCGATAGCTCGCGGCGCTTGTCGCCGTCGTATTCAAGCTTGAGGCCGGCCCTAAGCTCGTCAATCGCTTCGGGTCGAGCCTCGACGACCAGAGCGTCGCCGGTTTGGAGGGTGGTATTGCGGGCAGCCCCATACAGACGTTTGCCGCCACGGATGAGGCCAATGATGGCGACGTCGGCTTTCTCGGCCTCGTCCTCCAGTTCATTAATCCGCTTGCCAATCGCCGGCGAGGTTTCGGGAACCTGCAGCTCGGCGATATAATCGGTGAGTTCAAGCAGTTTTGCCGCCGAACCGGCATCCGAATGCTGCTTCGGGATCAGGCGCCATCCGATCGTGGCGACGAAGGCCAATCCGGCGATCGCACAGACCAGACCAACCGGTGCGAAGTCGAACATCAGGAACGGTGCGCCAAGCGATTCCTGCCGATAGCTGGCGATGATGATGTTTGGCGGGGTGCCGATCAGGGTGACCATGCCGCCGAGGATGGTTGCGAACGACAGCGGCATCAGCGACAGGCCGGGGTTGCGTTTGGCCTTCCACGCCGTTTGGACATCGACCGGCATCAGAAGCGCCAGGGCCGCGACGTTGTTCATGAAGGCCGACAGGGCCGCGCCGATTCCGCCCATGATTGTGATATGCATTGCCAGCGAGCGCGAGACGTCGACCAGATTGCGGGTGATCAGGAAGATCGCCCCTGAATTGGTCAGGCCGCGCGACAGAACCAGGACCAAGGCGACGATGATCGTGGCTGGGTGGCCGAAGCCCGCAAAGGCCTGGTCGGAGGAAACGACGCCGAAGATCACGCCGACGAGCAGGGCGGAAAAGGCAATGAGGTCGTAGCGCCAACGGCCCCACAGCAGCAGGGCGAAGACAGCCCCGAAAAGGGCAAACAGGAATACCTGATCTGTGGTCATGTTGGCCGCCCCCGTACCTCGATCGCCCAGCGGGTCACTGGTGAGCCCACAACGGGTAATGCAACACCAACTAGCGGGCAATAGTTGCGCGACCGGCGAGGGCGGCACCAGTATGTGGTTGACGGAGAGCCAAAGCGCCGCCGGGGGAGACGGCGCGGCTGTGATCGCATATGCTGCAGGGGGGTTTGTCGGGGGCGGCAATTTTGGGACGAGAGAACGATGTCGACGGCAGTATGCACCGGCCATGCCGCCCTGATCGTCGCGCATGGTGCGCCGTTGGCGCCCGGTGGACCGGAGCGGGTGATGCGGGCGCTTGCCGTGAGCGTTGCGGCGCTATTGCCCGGCTGGGTCGTGCGCGGCGCGACGCTGGCGGCACCGGGGGCGATCAAGGCGGCTTTGACGGATTTGCCGCTGGGCGCGCGGTTGCTGGTCTATCCGCATTTCATGGCCGACGGCTGGTTCACGACCGACGAGCTGCCACGCCGGTTGGGTGAGGCGGGGGCAGGCATGCTGGATATCCTGCCCGCATTCGGGCTCGACCCGGCAGTGCAGCAGCTGTGCCTGCTACGCGCCGGTGAGGCTGCGCGCGCTGAAAAATATCCCCCCGGCGAGGCGGCGCTGTTGCTGGCGGCGCATGGTTCGCCCTCGGACCCGAGACCGGCGGCGGCGGCGAACGCGGCGGTGAAGTTCCTTAACCAGTCGGGCCGCTTCCGCGAGGTCCGCGCCGGGTTCGTTGATGAGGCGCCATATCTCGGCGACGCTGCCCGAATCGATGGCCCGGCGATTTGCCTGCCGTTCTTTGCCGGGCGAGCCGGGCATGTCGAGATCGATTTGTCGGCGGCGTTGGCAGAGGCAAACTTTCCGGGACCGATGCTGGCCCCGATTGGTGCTGACGCCGCAGTGCCCGGCATCATCGCGGCAGCGCTGGTGGCAAGCGTTGCCTGAGCGCGCGGTTCGCTCTCGACTGGGAAAATTGGCGCGGCTAGGGTTGCGAACTAACCGTAGCGGAGCGCGCGCCCATGTCGAAGAATTTTCCCCATCTGTTCACCCCCGTGACCATCGGCAAGGTCGAGATCCGCAACCGGATTCTCTCGACCGGGCACGACACCACGCTGCCGACCGACGGCACCGTCAATGATGCGCTGATCGCCTACCACGAGGCGCGCGCCAGGGGCGGTGCCGGGCTGATCATCGTGCAGGTCGCGGGCATCCATGACAGTGCGCGCTACACCACCCATATCCTGATGGCGACCGGTGACGAGTGTATTCCGGGCTACACCAAACTGGCCGACACGGTGCACTCCTTTGGCACCAAGATCTTCGCACAACTGTTCCATCCGGGGCGCGAGATCCTCGAATCGCAGGACGGCTCGATCCCTGTCGCCTATGCGCCTTCAGCCTCGCCCAGTGACCGGTTTCATTGCCTGCCGCGAGCGTTGAGAAAGGCGATGATCCGTGAGTTTGTCGAGGGGTATGGCGCCGCCGCGCGGCGGATCAAGGCGGCCGGGATCGACGGGGTCGAGATCGTCGCCAGCCACGGCTATCTGCCGGCGCAGTTCCTGAACGAACGGGTGAATGTGCGTGAGGACGAGTATGGCGGTAGCTTCGAGAACCGAGTGAGATTTTTGCGGGAAGTTATTGCTGAAGTTCGAAAAGTCGTCGGCACGGATTTTGTTATCGGCTTGCGCATCTCGGGCGATGAGAAGGACGCGGAGGGGTTGGTGGAGACCGACTCGCTGGCCGCCATCAAGGCAGTGGCGCCGTCGCTTGATTATGTGAATGTCATCGCCGGGACCTCGGCGACCCTTGGTGGGGCGACGCATATTGTGCCGCCGATGTTCATCGAGGGCGCTTATGTCGCGCCGTTTGCAGCCACGGTGAAACAAGCCGTGGACATCCCGGTGCTGGTTGCCGGGCGGATCAACCAGCCACATCAGGCCGAGGCGGTGATCGCCAGCGGCCAGGCCGATATGTGCGGCATGACCCGGGCGATGATCTGCGACCCGGAGATGGCGTGCAAGGCGGCGGCTGACAGGATCGACGATATTCGCGCCTGCATCGGCTGCAACCAGGCTTGTATTGGTCATTTCCAGAAAGGCTTCCCGATCTCCTGCATCCAGCACCCGGAGACCGGGCGCGAGCTGACTTATGGGCGGCTGACCAAGGCCGCGACGCCGCGGGACGTGCTGGTGGTTGGCGGTGGACCTGGCGGGCTGAAGGCGGCGGCGGTGGCGGCGGCGCGCGGGCATCGGGTGGTGTTGTGCGAGGCGGGGCCGCGACTGGGTGGGCAAGCGCTGTTGGCGCAGTTGTTGCCGGGGCGGGCCGAGTTCGGCGGCATCGTCACCAACCTTGCCCATGAGGCAGCGCAAGCGGGGATTGAGATACGCTCGAACACCGCCGTCGATCGGGCGCTAGTAGACCGGATGGGGCCGGATGCGGTGATCGTCGCCACGGGTGCGCGCCCGCGCTGGCCGCGCAATGTCGAGTTGGATAGCGAAGCCCATGTGGTCGATGCCTGGCAGGTGCTGCGCAAGGAGGTCAACCCCGGCGCCTCGGTGCTGGTGGCGGACTGGCGCTGCGACTGGATCGGCCTTGGGGTCGCCGAGATGCTGGCCGAGAGCGGTTGCAAGGTGCGGCTGGCGATCAATGGCCGGGGGGCTGGCGAGGAGATCCAGAACTACACCCGCGACATGATGGTGGCACGTTGCCACCGGCTGGGGGTCGAGTTCATTCCCTACGCCCGGCTGCATGGCGCCGACGCCGACACGATCTACCTGCAGCACTCGGCTAGTGGCGAGGCGATGCTCATCGAGGGCGTTGATACGCTGGTGTTGGCTCAGGGCAGCGAGAGCGTGGACGGACTGTTGGAGGAGCTGGATGGCTATGGCGGGATTGTCCGGCCGATAGGCGATTGCCTGGCGCCGCGTACCGCTGAGGAGGCCGTGCTGGACGGTTTGCGTGAGGCCTGGCGGTTGTAGTTGTGCGAGGCCCACACTTTTCCGGGGGAGGGCCGTACCTACCCCCTCGCTAACCCTCCCCGCCGCCTTGTCAGAATCGGGCCGCGCGGTGTCGTGGAGCCCGTATGGGCGCGCATGCTCGTGAGGGTTTGGCCCGGCGCAGCGGCTCTGCTATTACCGAGAGATGGAACAGCTTGAAGGCGCACCGCGCCTGTGGATCAAGATTGATTTTGCCGGGCGGGGCCAGATCGGCCCCGGCAAGATCCGCCTGCTGCGGGGCATTGCCGAGCATCGCTCGATCGCAGCGGCGGCGCGGGCGATGGAGATGTCGTACCGGCGGGCCTGGCTGCTGGTCGATCAGATGAACAAGACCTTTGGCCAGCCGGTGGTCGAGACCCATACCGGCGGCAGTGCGCGCGGTGGGGCCGAGCTGACGTCGCTGGGGGCCGAGATTGTCGGGCGGTATCTGGAATTGCTGGCGCAGGCGCAGGCCGGGAGTGTCGAAAAGCTGGAGGCGCTGGCCGGGCTTATCCGACCGGCTGATTGAGCGCCGGGGCTATGCCAGACTGCCGGTTGACGCTGACCGATTTGATCACCGCGATTACCTCGTGCCCGAGGCCGAGGCCGAGACGCTCGCTCGAGCGCCGGGTGATCCGGGCCAGCAGGATGCTGCCGCCGCAATCCAGCCGGATGTCGCAATAGGGGCCGGGCCCGGAGCGGATCTCGGCGATGCGGCCGCTGATCAGGTTGCTGGCGCTGATGCCTGAGGGCGGTGCGAGCGCCAGCATCACGTCGCGGGCGGCGATGCGCAGCCGGACCTGCGCGCCGGGGTCGCCCTCGATCCGGGCCACCCACAACCGCCCGCCGTTGAAGCCAAGCTCGGTTAGCCCGCCGTCGATGTCATGGCGCAGGACATCGGCGGCGATCACCGACATTGGTTCGGACTGGCCGGTCAGCGGCAGCAGGTCGAGCCGCGATAGGATCTGATCGACCGGCCCGGCGGCCATGCTACGGCCGTCGTTGATGACGATGATATCGTCGGCCAAGCGGGCCACATCCTCGAGCGAATGGGTGACCAGGACGATCGGGATGCGGGCGTGGTCGCGCAGTCGTTCAAGATGCGGCAGGACTTCAGATTTGCGGGCCTGGTCAAGTGCCGCCAATGGCTCGTCGAGCAGCAGTAGGCTGGGCTTCATCAACAAGGCCCGCCCCAGGGCCACGCGCTGACGCTCGCCGCCAGAGAGTTTTGCCGGGCGGCGTTCCATCAGATGGCCGATGCCCAGAATCTCGATGATATTTTCCCGCTCGGCCGGGGTCGGCGGTTCCGGCGAGCGGCGGGCGCCGAAGTCTAGGTTGCGGCTGACGGTGAGATGCGGGAACAGTCGGGCATCCTGGAAGACATAGCCGATGCGGCGGCGCCGGGAGGGCAGGTTGAGGCTGGTGGTGCTGTCGAAAACCGGCTGGCCGTTGATCTCGATATGTCCGCTGTCGGGTTTAAGAAGGCCAGATATAGCGTTGATGCAGGTGGTTTTTCCGGCACCTGATGGCCCGAACAAAGCGGTCAGGCCGGGACGGATGACCGAGAAATCGACCGACAGATGGAAGCCGCGGAACCGGTGCTCGATTTTGGCTGAAAGGGTCATTGGCCCGACAGCCTTCGCACCCGCTGGGCGGCGAATTCGCTGAGCACCAGCCCGGCCACCGCCAGGGCGATCGCCAATGCGGTTAGTCGCGCCGCCGCGACCTCGCCGCCGGGGGTCTGGATCGCGGTGTAGATCGCCAGCGGCAGGGTGCGGGTCTCGCCGGGGATGTTCGAGACGAAGGTGATGATGGCGCCGAACTCACCCAAGCTGGCGGCAAAGGCGGTGATCGCCCCGGCCAGAATGCCGGGCAGGGCCAGCGGCAGGGTGATGTTGACAAACCGGTCCATCGGCCCGGCGCCGAGGGTTTCCGCCGCCTGCGAGAGGCCGGGGTCGATGGCCTCGATCGACAGGCGGATCGCCCGGACCTGGAACGGGAATGTGATGATCGCGGCTGCCAGCGCGGCGCCGGTCCACGAGAAGGCAAAGCGGAAGCCGAAGGTCTCCAGCAGCCAGGCGCCCAGCGGTGCCCTGGTGCCGAAGGTGATCAGCAGCAGGTAGCCCGTCACCACCGGCGGCAGCACCAGCGGTAGATGCACCAGACTGTCGACGAAGGCGCGGCCGGGGAAGCGGCCACGGGCGAGCAGGAAGGCGACGGCGATTGCCACTGGCAGCGCCCCGGTGACGGCGACCACCGCGATCCGGAGGCTGAGGGTCAGGGCCTCGATTTCGGCCGGGGTGAAGGCGGTCCACATGGCGGTCAGTTATGGGTGAAGCCGAAGCGCGCAAATATGGCGAGGCCTTCGGGGCTGGTGAGGAAGCCGAGGAAGGCCCGCGCCTGCGGGCTGTCGTTTTCACGCACGATGGCGAAGGGATAGGCGATGGCTGCGTGCGAGGCGGCGGGCAGGGTGGCGACGGTTTGGACGTCGAGGGAGAGGGCAGCATCGGTGGCGTAGACGATGCCGAGCGCCGCCTCGCCGCTGGCAACCAGGGCGAGGGCGGCGCGAACGTTGTCGGTTGGGGCGAGGTGGGCTTCTATCGCCTGCCACAGACCGAGGTTTTCGAGCGACTGCTGGGCATAGATGCCAGCGGGAACATGGGCCGGGTCGCCCAATGCCAACCGCCCGGCGGGGCCGAGGGCCGCGGCGATATCGAGGGCTGTGGGCGGGTTGGACAGGGTGACGCGGTCGGTTGATGGGGCGATCAGGACTAGCTGGTTGCCGATGGCGTTGGTGCGGGTTTGCGGCAGGATCAGGTTGCGATCGGCGAGGTAGTCGGCCCAGTCGCCGCTCGCCAGCGCCACCAGCCCAGCCGGGGCTCCGGCCTCGATCTGGCGCGCGAGGGTCGAGGTGGAGGCGAATGAGAATTGGACGGTAATGCCTTGTGATTGTTCAAAAGTGTTCCCGGCCTCGGTCATTGCTTCGGTCAGGCTGGCGGCGGCGAAGACGGTGAGTGTCGGCCCGGCCACGGCGATGCTGCCGGTCGCAGTACCGGCGGTGAGCATAATGAGAAGTGGCATGAGCAGGAAGCGCACGGGATCCTGACCGGGTGGGTTTCGTTATATACCATTGAATATAACGGGACAGTGGAAGCGATGCAATGAATGACAATTTGATCGCGGCCCGATGCCATGGTTGCCGGATCGTCCGTCTGGCGGTATTCCGGAACGGCGGGGCGGGCGGGTTCGGCCCGGAGAACTGGAGCGAGATTGATGAAGTTCATTATCCTGACCGACCCCCATTTTGTGCCGCCTGGGGAGTTGCTGTTCGGGCTTGATCCGAAGGCGCACCTTGCCCGCGCGGTTGAGGTGATAAATCGCGACCACCCGGAGATCGCCTTCGTGGTCCTACTCGGCGACCTGACCAATCGTGGTGAAGTGGCTGCCTATGCCAGTCTCTCCGAGACCTTGGGACTTCTGAATGCACCGCTTATCCCATTGACGGGAAACCATGATTCTCGTGTAGCCCTCTGTGAGGCGTTGCCACAGGCCAGCCGCGACTCGAGCGGATTTATGCAAGCGCTACAGGTATTTGATGCCGCCAGTATCCTGACCCTCGACACGCTGGACGAAGGGGGTGGGACCGGCGCCGGGTTTTTGTGCCCGGATCGGTTGGCTTTTCTGGAAACTGCGCTGGCGGAGGCCCCGGCCGACCGGCCGCTGCTGGTGTTCCAACACCACCCGCCGTTCGATACCGGGCTGAAAACGATGGATCGGATCAAACTGAGAAACCCCGAGGATGAGTGGGCGATTTTTGAGCGGACCCGACGGCCCGACTATCTGTTCATGGGTCATGTGCATCGTCCGATCTCCGGGTCGTGGCGGGGTATTCCGTTCCACATCCAGCGCGGCGTTTCGCATCAGGTTGGTTTCGATTTCGCGAATACAGACGGAATTACAGGGAGTTATGAGGGCCCAGACTATGCGTTGGTCGAGGTCGGATCTGAAGGCGTGGTGATCCATCAGCGGCCATTCCTGTTCATAGGGCCGCATTTCATGCTGAATGACGCAGCGGCGCGTCAGGCGACACGTCGGCTGGAATGAGTGCGATGCTGGCGCGCTACCGGGCGGTTCTGTGCGATCTCGATGGGTGTCTGGTCTCGGGTGAGACGGTCTTGCCGGGGGCGCAGGGGTTTATCGAGCGGGCCGGGGCGCGGTTGGAGGTGCTGTCGAACAACTCGACCGACACCGCCGCGTCGCTGTCAATGCGGCTGGCGCGCGGCGGGTTGGTGGTGGCGCCTGAGCGGATTGTGCTGGCCGGGGTCGCGGCGATTGAACTGGTTGCACGGCGCGCTCCCGGCGGGAGGGTGTTCGTTTGCGGGTCCAGTGCGACGGTGGGGTATGCCGCTGAGTGTGGCTTGCAAGCCGATGAAAAGGCGCCGGAATATGTGATTCTGACCCGCGACACGGGGTTCAGCTATCGACGGCTTCAGGCGGTGCTTGGTTTTCTCAAACGCGGCGCCCGACTGGTGGTGGCGAATGCCGATGCGACCCATCCTGGCGCTGACGGAGTGCCGGTGCCGGAGACCGGGGCGCTGCTGGCGGCAGTGCGCGAATGCCTGCCGGGGTTGAGCTTCGAGGTGATCGGCAAGCCGGAGCCAGCGCTGTTTCTGGCGGCGCTGGGTCGGCTGGGGGTCAGTCCCGGCGAGGCGGTGCTGATCGGCGACAACCCGGCGACGGACGGGGCCGGGGCGAAGGCGGCGGGGGTTGATTTCATCCAGATCGGCGACGGCGTGGGGGCGCGGTTCCGCGATCTGGCCGAGCTGGTCGCAAGCGGCTGTTGATGACTTAATGCATTGATGAGGTGGGGAAAATTTTTACCTTCCCCATCTGGATCAATTCTCCGGCAGCACCGTCTGGCGTTGTTTGCCGAGGCCTTCGATGCCGAGTTCCACCACATCGCCAGGCTTCAACCAGCGGGGTGGTTTCATGCCGAGCGCCACGCCGGGTGGGGTGCCGGTGGGAATGACGTCGCCGGGGTTCAGAGTCATGAACTGCGAGATGTAGCTGACGATGTGAGCGATGCCGAAGATCATCGTGTTGGTGTTGCCGGTCTGGCGCCGCTCGCCATTGACGTCGAGGAACATGGCGAGGTTGCCGGGGTTCGCGATTTCGTCGCGGGTGACCAGCCAGGGGCCGAGCGGGCCGAATGTGTCGTGGCTTTTGCCCTTGATCCATTGGCCGGAGCGCTTGGCCTGGAACGTGCGCTCGGAGACATCGTTGAAGGTGGCGTAGCCCGCCACATAGTCCAAGGCATTGACTTCGCTTACGTTCTTGGCCTGCTTGCCGATGATGATGGCAATCTCGACCTCGTAGTCGAGGGCATCCGAGCTGCGCGGGGTTTCAATGTTGTCGTTCGGGCCGCAGACCGCGGTGACCGCCTTGCCGAACAGGATCGGCTCGTCCGGGACCGGAGCGCCGGTTTCGGCGGCGTGGTCGGAATAGTTCAGGCCGACGCAGCAAAGCTTGCCGATCTGGCCGACGCAGGGGCCGATGCGGATGCCG
This sequence comes from Thermohalobaculum sp., assembly GCA_035527255.1. Taxonomy (GTDB): domain Bacteria; phylum Pseudomonadota; class Alphaproteobacteria; order Rhodobacterales; family Rhodobacteraceae; genus Thermohalobaculum. Next base: position 10,530 of record DATLAW010000098.1, read on the forward strand.
TCCGGAACCACCGGCAGGGTGGTCGGGTCGAGGGCGCGGAGCCGGGCCAGTCCGGCATCCGACAGGGCCTCGCCGGCGATGTCGTCGATCTGGCCGCTGAGGTCGCGCAGCTTGCCTGTGGGGTCGAGTAGGGCGGGTCTCTCAAAGCCCTTCGGGCCGACGCGAAGTAGTTTCATTTTGTGTCCTCGGCTGGGATTCCAACGGGGGTGTTTTAGGGGTGTTTTGGGAGTGCTCCCGACTCGATGGGTTAACGTATCGAGTTGGGCTTACATTGGGCTTATCCCGACCAGCCGCCGTCGATCACCTCGGCCTGGCCGGTCATGAAAGCGCTTTCGTCGCTGGCCAGATAGACCACCAGCGCGGCGATCTCGTGCGCCTGGGCCAACCGGCCCATGGCCTGACGGGCAATGAAGGCTTTCAGCGCTGCGTCGTAGTCGCCGGTGGCGCGCAGGCGGTCGTGCAGAGATGGGGTGTCGACGGTGCCGGGGCAGACCGCGTTGCAGCGGATGCCTTGGGTTATGTAGTCCTTCGCCACCGATTTGGTCAGGCCGATCACGGCGGCCTTGGTGGCGCCGTAGACGCAGCGGTTCGGGGCGCCGATGATCGACGAGGCGGCGGAGGCCATGTTGACGATGGAACCGCCGCCACTCGCCAGCATCCCCGGCAGCACGGCGCGGATGGTGCGGAACATCGATTTGACGTTGAGGTCGAAGGCGAAGTCCCAGTCGTCCTCGGTCGCCTCGAGGATGGTGCCGTTGTGGACGAAGCCGGCGCAATTGACCAGGATATCGGGCTGGGCGCGCTGGGCGGCGGCGGTGATCTGGGCGGTATCGCGGGCGTCCATCAGAAATGTCTCGGCGCCTTCGAGCGAGGTTAACAGGTCCATATTGATGTCGGTGGCGAAGACCTGCGCGCCTTCGCGGATCATCGCCTCGGCCGAGGCCCGGCCGATGCCTTGGCCGGCCGCCGTTACCAGCGCTCGTTTGCCCTTCAGCCGCATGTGGTCTCTCCCCAGAAGTGTCGCCGTTGGAATGGGTGTATCTGGATGCAGGTTAGGGGCAGGATGGCGGCGCGCCAAGCCCTGATCGAGCTTTGGCATGGATCAATCAGGGATATGTTTGGTGGGGGTGGTGGGAACGACGCTTCTGACCCAAGAGGAATCAAATTGTGGTATTCTGAACAGGTATGGTCTTCCTTTCGACCGCCGCGGCGTGGGCGCGAATTTAGAGCGAAATATGTGACGACGCGTGCGCAATCGTCTACGCTACGGCCCAACTGCAAATTGTTCGAATGAGGAGTGCCGCATGGAACAGATTCCGCCTGAGTTGATCGGTCCACATCCAGACTTCGCCGGGCGCATGATCCCTGAGGAAGTCGTGCTGGGTGACTTCCGGCTAACCATGTTGACGGCTGCCGCCCTCGACGAAGACATGGCGGCGATCGAGGAGAGCGCAGTAGCGCTAGACAACATTTTCGGCAACGGCTGGCCGCGCGGTCTGACGAGAGAGAATGACCTGATCGATCTTGAAAGGCATCACCGCGAGTTCATCGTTCGGCGAGCCTATGCCTGGGTGATCCGCGACCAGGGCGGCGCGTACATCGGCTGCGCCTACCTCAGACCCGAGATGAACCAATGCGGCACGGCGAGGGCTATTCACTGGATGCGTTCAGCCGCGGCGGAGCGTGGCCCGGCCTTCGCGGCACTATTCCACGACTGGCTGCGTGGGCCGGACTGGCCGACGATGGACCTGAACATCATCTCGCGTCCCTGACGGCGTGGTGGATAGAACCGGAGGCCTGGTACCCATGGCGCCAACGCTCGCTTGACTATGCCATTGGTGCGCGGTTGACGCGAAGCAGGCGTCGAGATTTAGTTAGCAATTGCCTGAAATGTAAGTGCGAAATGAAGTTCGAAATTCGAGTGGTGGTGTGGTGGCGGGTCAGGGCAGCCAGTGCCGTAGCCAGAGCCGACGCGCATCGCGTTGGCGCTGAAGCATGAGAATTGGATCGTTGAGGGGTACGCGTCGCCCCACAGCCGGCGAATCGATTGCCGTGAGCGCGGCGGTATAGCGCTCATCGGAAATCCGCGTCGTTTCGTGTCTGTCGGCATTGGGGTGCGTTGACGGTCTGCTGATCATTGGATTGCTGTTGATCTCATAGATTTGGGGCGCATCGTTCAGGACCCCAAAATCCGCCCGCCCATATTCGACGCCGGCAACCTCGAAAGCCGCCATCAAGGTCTTGGTAAAGGGCATATCATCAAGGCTGGCGCGCTCGGCCGCGTACATTTCCTCTCCCGCGATGCCCAGCTCACCGGTTTTTGCGGCCCAGTCGCGGCTGTGAACTGAAGGCGCAGGAACCAATTGGTCACCGATGCGAAAGATCGCCCGCTTCTGGAAAATGCCGTTCGCCGCTGGCGCAGCCGCATATTCGATGAAGACAAGGTCCGCGAGCGGATAGCCTTCGGCGAGGGCCTCGGCAAGTGCGGCCTCTGCCGCTTGCAAATCATGCAAAAGGCCGGTTAACGGCCCGCGATGTGCCGATTGAGTTCGCAGGAACACCGGAAAACGTTCTGGTTGCTCGCCTAATACAGGGCTCCAACCGGTAAAGTTATTGGTTCCGTTTTCTGACAACCGCCGCAACAGTGCGTAGCGCCCAAGATGCAGCGCTGGGTCGTTCAGAACCCGCAGGCCCGCCGCCTTCAGGCACCGATACAGTCGCGCTGCCAACTCGAGCTCCCAAGGCCCAAGCCGGTCGAGATCGACCAGCACGTAGGTCGCAGAAGCGACTGACCGACTGTGGATAAATTGCCAATAGTGTCTGCGAGCAGTGCGGGGCGCACCGGGTAAATACGGCACCGCGCGGTGGGTAAATCGGTGACGATGAGTAGAAACAAACACAATCACGGTGACGCTCCAAAAATATATTGGCTTGCCTGACTTGGCGTCATGTTATACCCTTGATTGTGGGGATCAAGCGAGTGTGTTTGTGTAGTGAAGACTTAGGAGTACGTAAGATGTCTAAGCCCATCCTAGTGGTTAAAACCTAACGAAGGATTCCCAGAGCGTTCGCCCTGTGCGAGTCTCGGTGGATGCGAAAAGGTATCACCATCGAGGTAATCGCCGCAGACCGTGCCCGATTGGAAGCGGTCGTCGCGGATCGGAACAGCCCG
>DATLAW010000099.1:0-20458 GCA_035527255.1 Thermohalobaculum sp.
GATGCTGTTGACCGGGCAACGGGTCTTTGCAGCCATTGGTTTTGTCGCCGTCACAGCCTCCCTGTTGCTGTGGGGCACCGGCGGGTCGGAACTCGGTTTCTCGGCGGCGATGAAGCTGATGAAGTGGTACCCGCTGTTGACCCTGCCGATGTTCATTTTCATGGGCTATGTGCTGTCGGAATCGCGCATTGCCGATGACCTTTATAAGATGTTCCATGTCTGGATGGGTCCATTGAATGGCGGATTGGCGATCGGCACGGTTGGGTTGATGGTGCTGATTTCGGCAATGAATGGCCTCAGCGTCGCGGGGATGGCGATCGGGGCGACGATCGCGTTGCCGGAACTGCTGCGCCGTGGCTATGACAAGCAAATGGTGACCGGCGTGATCCAAGCTGGCAGCTCGCTCGGTATTTTGGTTCCACCCTCGGTCGTGTTGGTTCTGTACGCGATGATCGCCCGCCAGCCGGTTGGCCAGCTCTGGCTGGCTGGGGTTTTTCCGGGGTTGATGATGGCCGCTCTGTTCGTGCTCTACATTGTTATCCGCTGTCATTTCCAACCACATCTGGGTCCAGCGCTTCCGCCGGAGGAGCGCAACGTGCCGATGGCGGAGAAACTGCGGTTGCTGCTGGCGGGCCTGTTGCCGCTCGGCATTTTTGCCGCCATGATGGTGCCGTTCGTGAATGGCTGGACCAGTCTGGTGGAAAGCTCGGCCATCGGTGCGCTCGCGGCCCTGCTTGCCGCCATTGCCAAGGGCCGGATGAACCAGGCGGTGTTCGAAACCTCGGTGCGCCAAACCCTGGCGATCTCGTGCATGTTCATGTGGATCATCTTGGCGGCGCTGTGTTTCGGTGCGGTGTTCGATGGGTTGCGCGCGGTCGATGCAATTGAAGGCTTTTTTGTTGGACGCCTTGGGCTTGGTCCATGGGAAATTCTGCTGATGATGCAGCTTTCCTACCTGGTGATGGGCACGTTCCTCGACGATACCGCCATGCTGGTAATCGTTGCACCGCTGTATGTGCCGTTGGTCGGCGAGTTGGGTTTCGATCTGATTTGGTATGGCATCCTTTATACCATCACCTGCCAGATCGCCTATATGACGCCGCCCTTCGGTTATAACTTGTTCCTGATGCGGGCGATGGCTCCGCCCGAGATCAGCATCGTTGACATTTACCGGTCGATCATTCCGTTTGTGTTGGTGATGCTACTTGGGTTGGTTTTGGTCACGATCTTCCCGCAGATCGCGCTGTGGCTACCCAACTATGTATATGGAAAATGAAAGAGGGTGAGGTTCGAGCAGAAGACGAAACGATTCCAAACAGAACCGACAGAGGAGACGACCATGACTGACAGACGCAAGTTTCTGACCACCGCTGGGGTGGCAGGCGCCGCCGCACTGAGTGCGCCCTATGTCCGTGCCCAGTCGCCCATTAAATGGCGGCTGCAGACCTATGCCGGGGCGGCGCTGGCCGAGCATGTCATCAAGCCGGCGATCGACAGTTTCAACATGATCGCTGGCGACGAGATGCAGATCGAGCTGTATTTTGGCGACCAGTTGGTGCCGACGGGCGAACTGTTCCGCGCCATGCAGAACGGCACGATCGACGCGGTTCAGTCCGATGACGACAGCATGGCCTCGCCAACCGAAGTGACGGTGTTCGGCGGCTACTTCCCGTTCGCCAGCCGCTATTCGCTGGACGTACCGGTGCTGTTCAACCAGTACGGGCTGAACGAGATTTGGGACGCTGAATACTCGAAGGTTGGCGTGAAACACATCTCGGCCGGGGCCTGGGATCCGTGCCACTTCAACACCAAGGAGCCGATCAACAGCCTTGCGGATATGAAGGGCAAGCGCATCTTCACCTTCCCGACCGCAGGGCGCTTCCTGACCCAGTTCGGCGTGGTGCCGGTAACGCTGCCTTGGGAGGACATCGAGGTTGCGGTGCAGACCGGCGAGCTTGATGGCATCGCCTGGTCGGGCATCACCGAGGACTACACCGTTGGCTGGGCCGATGTGACCGACTACTTCTTGACCAACAATATCTCGGGTGCCTGGGCCGGGTCGTTCTTTGCAAATATGGACCGCTGGAACGAGCTGACGCCGCGATTGCAGGAGCTGGTGAGGATGACCTTCGACAGCTCGCACTACTACCGCCAGTGGTGGTACTGGGGCGGCGAGGCACATCTGCGGACCAAGGGTACCAAGCTGAAATTGACCACGATTCCGGACGAGGAATGGGCGACGGTTGAAGCGGCTGCGGTTAAGTTCTGGGACGAGATCGCGGCCGAGTCCGAGGTCAAGGCCAAGGTGGTCCAGATCTTCAAGGACTACAACGAGACGATGACGAAGGCTGGACGGCCCTACCGCTATGGCTGATCGGTACTTAAACATGCGCCGCCCTGGCTTCCGGGGCGGCGTATTCGAATTTACAGAAGCAGGGAGCAACCGCGATGTTTGAAATCAGACGGGTTCAGGGCGGCGCGCGTGGCCGCAGTGCCGGTAGTGCTGCTGGTGGCTTCGCCTGGGCAGTGGCGACATCGAATGACCCAGTGCCGGACATGTACACGCAGACCATCAACGCATTGGCGAAAATCGATGGAATTCTGGCCGGTCTGGGCACCGACAAAACGCGGCTTGTCAACGTCACCATCTATGTCGACAAAATGCAGCTGAAGGACGAGATGGACCGCGCTTGGTGCGAGTGGATCGGCGATGATCCCGACACCTGGCCGCAGCGCGCCTGCATTGAATCCCGGCTGTACAAATATGACCTGGTCGAGATTGTCGTCATTGCCACCGCACCGGTGAAGGCATAACGGCTGGTCGCGATCCGGTTTGAGTTTTACGCGATGGTCCAGACGATCTCCGATCCGGGCGGACGCACACGAATGCAATGAGAGAACAAATGAGTGGTAAACTAACCCTTGATGAACTGAAGCAAGCCGTCGCTGCTAGCGAGATCGACACGGTCATCGCGGCCCAGATCGACATGCAGGGCCGGCTGATGGGCAAACGCTTTCAGGCCGAGTTCTTCGTCACCAATGCGTGGCACGAGACCCATAGTTGCAATTATCTCCAGGCCACCGACATGGAGATGGAAACGGTCCAGGGCTACAAGGCGACCAGTTGGCAGGCTGGCTATGGCGACTACACCATGAAGCCGGATATGACGACATTGCGCCGCACGCCATGGCTGCCGGGCACGGCGCTGGTGTTGTGCGATTTACTGGATCACCACACTCACGCCGAAGTGCCGCATTCGCCGCGGGCCATCCTGAAGGGCCAGGTCGCGCGGCTGGAGGCCATGGGCATGAAGGCCTTCATGGCGACCGAGCTCGAATATTTCCTGTTCAAGGAAAGCTACGAGGAGGCGCAGGTCGGCGGCTACCGCAACCTGCAAACCTACGGCGCCTATAACGAGGACTACCACATCTTCCAGACCACCAAGGAGGAGGACCTGGTCCGGGCCATTCGCAATGGCCTGCAAGGCGCCGACATCCCGGTTGAAAACTCCAAGGGCGAGGCTTCGGCCGGGCAGGGCGAGATTAACGTGCGCTATGCCGACGCCCTGACCATGGCCGACCGCCATGTGATCATCAAGAACGCCTGCAAGGAAATCGCCTGGGCCAAGGGCAGGGCTCTGACCTTTCTGGCCAAGTGGAGCAACGATGCGGCGGGGAACTCGTCGCATGTGCATCAGTCGCTGTGGAGCAGCGATGGCAAGACCTCGCTGTTCCACGATCCCGCCGACGCGCACGGCATGTCGGAGTTGATGCGTCACTACGTGGCCGGATTGCTGACCCACGCCAGCGAGATCACCTATTTCCTGGCGCCCTACATCAATTCGTACAAACGCTTCGCGGCTGGCACATTCGCGCCGACCAAGGCGGTCTGGAGCATGGACAACCGGACAGCTGGTTACCGTCTGTGCGGCGAGGACACCAAGGCGATCCGTATTGAGTGCCGGGTTGGCGGCTCGGACCTGAACCCGTACCTCGCCATGGCCGCATTGCTGGCGGCGGGGATCGACGGGATCGAGAACAAGCTGGAACTGGAGCCGGCGTTCAAGGGCGATGCTTACGGCGGCAAGGGTGTGCGGGAAATCCCCACCACGCTGCGCGATGCGACGACAGCGCTGGAAGGATCGGCGATGTTGCGTTCGGCATTCGGGGGTGATGTGATTGACCACTATGTGCATGCAGCGCGGTGGGAACAGTCGGAATCGGACCGCGTGGTCTCCGATTGGGAAATTAACCGCGGGTTCGAGAAGGCGTAGAAACACTTCTAAAAAAACTCTGGTAAGTGTGTGGGTTTGTGTGTAGTTTTCACGCATCCTACAACGAAGGAGAAAGTCATGGGAAAATATGAACCTCTCGCCGACTACCTGCGCGATCTCGGCAAAAACCGCGTGCAGATGAAGTTCGATGAGATCGAGAGTGTGCTTGGATTCCCGCTTCCGCCTTCGTCGCGTAAGCACCGCGCGTGGTGGAGCAACAATCCCTCCAATAATGTGATGACTCATGCCTGGATCGATGCGGGATACCAGACCGAAGATGTCGATATCGAGCAGTGCAAGTTGATCTTCCGTCGCGTTACGTCCGACAATGCCGATGCCACATCCAAAGACCAGTCATCGCACCGGGTTGCCGGGAATGCCGGCACCCGCCGTCCACGTGGTCTCTATGGTTGCTTGCGCGGCACCGTGACCATTGCAGTTGATGTCGATTTGACCGAACCCGCCGATCCGGATTGGGCGGAGCGCGCTCAGGGTTGCGCAACTCAATGAGGCCGCTCTTGCTCGACACTTGCGCCGTAATCTGGATCGCTGCGGGCGCGGAGATCAGCGAATTGGCCGAAAAAGCCCTGCAAGATGCCGCGTCCGAGAGCGCCGCCATCGCCATATCGCCCATCTCGATTTGGGAGATTGGCTTGCTGGTCGCGCGCGGCAGGCTGGCGCTTTCCACTTCTCCCCGGGCTTGGATCGCGACTGTGCTGGAGCAGCCGGGTGTCACATTGGCCGGGATGCTGCCTGATATGCTGCTCGATTCATCCTTCCTGCCCGGCGAGCCACCCCGTGATCCCGCTGATCGGATAATTCTTGCTACCGCCCGTGCCGAGGGTATGCGTATTGTCACCCGTGACCGGGCGATGCTGTCCTATGCGCAAGCCGGGCATGCCGAGGTCATAGCATGTTGAGGAACCAATGATGGGAACATTGCGGCTGATCTCGCCGGTAAACGGCGAAGTTTATGTGGAGCGGCCGGTGGCGAGCCGGGCCGAGGTTGATGCGGCGTTGGTCACGGCGCGTGCGGCGCAGAAGGACTGGGCGGCGCGGTCGTTGGCGGATCGGACCGCATTGGTCCGGGCCGGGATCGCCCGGCTGCGCGCTATGAACGACGACATCGTGCCGGAGATCGCCTGGCAGATGGGCCGCCCGATCCGTTACGGCGGTGAGATTGGCGGGGTCGAGGAGCGGGCCTACCATATGGCCGACATCGCCGAGGCGGCATTGGCGCCGATGGTGATCGAGGACAGCGCCAAGTTCAGCCGGATGATCCGGCGCGAGCCGCTTGGCGTCGTCATGGTCATCGCACCATGGAACTATCCCTACCTGACTGCGGTAAACACCATCGCGCCGGCGCTGATCGCCGGCAACGCCGTAGTGTTGAAGCACGCCACCCAGACCCTGTTGGCGGGCGAGCGGTTCCAGCAGGCCTTTGACGCGGCCGGACTGCCCGAGGGGCTGTTCTGCAACCTCGCACTCGACCATGCCACCACCGAGGCGATGCTGGCGGCGCGCGCCGTGGATTTCATCAACTTCACCGGCTCGGTCGGCGGCGGGCGTGCCATCGAGCGGGCGGCGGCGGGCACCTTCATGGGTGTCGGGTTGGAGTTGGGCGGCAAGGACCCCGGCTATGTGCGGGCCGACGCTGACCTGGAAAGCGCCGTCGCGACGCTGATCGACGGGGCGATGTTCAACTCGGGCCAATGCTGCTGCGGCATCGAGAGGATTTATGTGGCCGAGCCGCTGTTCGACGAATTTGTCGAGCGGGCGGTGGCGATCACCAACGCCTATGTGCTGGGTGATCCGTTGGATCCGGCGACCACGATGGGGCCGATGGCGCAGATCCGCTTTGCCCGGCTGGTGCGGGATCAGACTGTCGAGGCTGTGCTAAAGGGTGCGAAAGCGCTGATCAACCCGACCAGATTCCCCGCCGATGATCCCCATACCGCCTATCTGGCCCCGCAGATCCTGATCAATGTCGACCACACGATGAGGGTGATGCGCGAGGAAAGCTTTGGCCCCGTCGTCGGCATCATGAAGGTGCGCGACGATGACGAAGCCGTCCGGCTGATGAACGACAGCAATTTCGGCCTGACCGCCGCGATCTGGACCGCCGACACTGATCGCGCCGCCGAGTTGGGCGCCCGGATCGAGACCGGCACCGTGTTCCAGAACCGCTGCGACTACCTCGACCCTGCGCTGTGCTGGACCGGCTGCAAAGACACCGGCCGGGGCGGCGCATTGTCGGTGGTCGGCTACCATAATATGACCCGGCTGAAATCCTATCACCTTAGAAAGGCCTGACGCGCATGAGCCCTACTGCTAATTGGAGCTACCCCACCTCGGTCCGTTTCGGCGCTGGCCGCATCAAGGAACTGCCCGAGGCGGTGCGCGCCGCCGGGATAAAGCGCCCGCTGCTGGTCACCGACAAGGCGCTGGCGGCCTTGCCGATTACCCAAAACGCGCTGGACCTGCTTGATGGGGCAGGGCTGAAGACCGGGATGTTCGCCGAGGTCCAGTCGAACCCGACCGACCTCAATCTAGAGGCTGGCGTCGCAGCCTTTCGCGAGGGGGGCTATGACGGTGTGGTTGCATTCGGCGGCGGCTCCGGCCTCGATCTCGGCAAATGCGTTGCCTTCATGCACGGGCAAACCCGCCCGGTGTGGGATTTCGAGGATGTCGGCGACTGGTGGACCCGAGCGGATCCGAAGGGCATCGCGCCGATCGTTGCCGTGCCGACCACGGCGGGCACTGGGTCCGAGGTCGGGCGCGCAGGCGTGATCACCAACTCGGCCGGGCATGTAAAGAAGGTTATCTTCCACCCGAAAATGCTGCCGCATACAGTGATTTGCGACCCGGAGCTGACCGTTGGCATGCCAAAGTTCATCACTGCCGGCACCGGCATGGACGCTTTTGCCCACTGCCTCGAAGCCTACTGCGCGCCGTTCTACCACCCGATGTCCGAGGGCATCGCGGTCGAGGGGATGCGGCTGGTCAAGGAATACCTGCCGCGCGCCTACCATACAGCGGACGACATCGAGGCCCGTGCCCATATGATGAGCGCGGCGGCGATGGGGGCGGTGGCGTTCCAGAAGGGGCTCGGCGCGATCCACGCCTTGTCGCACCCGATCGGGGCCAAGCACGACACCCATCACGGCATGACCAACGCCGTGGTGATGCCCGCCGTGCTGCGTGCCAACCGCGCCGCCATCGAGGACCGGATCAACCGGTTGGCGGCGTTCCTCGGCATCGCGCGCGGGTTTGACGGATTTGTGGATTTCGTTCTGGGCTTGCGTGCCGAGCTGGGTGTGCCAGCCGGGCTTATCGCCTTCGGCATCCCGGAGACCAGCTTCGACGGTATCGCCGACATGGCGCCCGATGACCCAACCGCCGGCGGCAACCCGATCAAACTGACCCGCGCGTTGGCCCGCGAGATGGTTGAAGCAGCGCGATAAGGCGAGGACCGGAACATCAAGCGGCCTCGGTTTCCGGATCGAGGCCGCATTAGCAGGTTGCGTTCAATTCGCGCCGTATCCCGCTGCTTTGAAGAAGTTCCGGAATTCACGCGGTTCATTGCAATACCGAATCTTGGCATCTCGTCTATTCCGCCGCACGGATCCTGGCATTCTCCGGTTGCTCACGCATCCAGGCGTCCAGGGCATCGTATTCCCCGGCATTCAATCGCAGTCCAAGCTTGCTGCGCCGCCACAGCACGTCGGCCGCGCTCTGCGCCCATTCGTGGGTCATCAACCAGCACAATTCGCGCTCGGTCAGGTTCCATCCGAAGCAACTCCCGAGGTCATCCATGCTCGAGGCGTTCCCCAGAACCGCAAACGCGTCGGTGCCATAGGCACGAACAAGGCGTTGCGCGAAGCGGGCGTCGAGGAAGGGATATTTCTCACGCAGCCTGGCATTCAGCGCCTCGACCCCATCGACCGGAAAGTCACCGCCGGGCAGCGGCGCAAGGGCGGTCCAGGCCCCACCCATATCCGGGAAATACGGTGCCAGTTTCGCCAGAGCCCCCTCGGCCAGCCGCCGGTAGGTGGTGATTTTTCCGCCAAAGACGTTGAGCAGGGGAGCCACACCCTCGCGATCCACCACGTTCAATACATAATCCCGGGTCGCCTGGGTCGCCGAGGAAGCGCCGTCGTCATACAGTGGGCGGACACCGGAAAAGGTCCATACCACGTCATCGGTTGTGACTGGCTTTCGGAAATATTCGCTGGCTGCCTGGCGCAGATAGGCGGATTCCTCCGGCGTGCAGATAGCCTCGCCGGGGCTACCCTCGTGGTCGCAATCGGTCGTCCCGATCAGCGTAAAGTCGGTCTCGTAGGGGATGGCGAAGATGATCCGGCCATCGGATTGCTGGAATATGTACGGCCGGTCGTGGTCGAACAGCTTTCGGGTCACGATATGGCTGCCGCGCACCAGGCGGATCTTCTCCGAGGTATTCTCGCGCACCCGCTCCTTGATTATCTGATCGACCCACGGACCTCCGGCATTGACCAACGCCCGGGCGCTGACGATCCGTTCAGAGCCGGTTTCCTGGTCGCGCAGCTTGATCCGCCACAGCCCACCCTGCCGCTCGGCCGATTCGCATCGGGTCCGGGTCAGTATCTTGGCCCCGCGCGCCGCCGCGTCGCGGGCGTTCAGGACCACGAGGCGCGAATCCTCGACCCAGCAGTCGGAATATTCAAACCCCCTGGTGAACCCGTCCTTCAGGGGCGCACCCGCCGGGTCAGTCGTCAGGTCCAGCGCCCGGGTCGGCGGCAGGATTTTGCGCCCGCCCAGATGGTCGTAGATGAACAACCCCAGCCGCACCAGCCAGATTGGGCGCAGCCCCTTGTGATGCGGCAGGACGAAGCGAAGTGGCCAAGCAATGTGCGGCATCGCGCGCAGCAGCACCTCGCGCTCAACCAGTGCCTTGCGCACCAACCGGAACTCGTAGAACTCCAGGTAGCGCAGCCCGCCATGGAACAGCTTGGTCGAGGCGGACGAGGTCGCTTGCGCCAGATCTCCCTGTTCGCACAGGACCACGCTGAGGCCCCGCCCGGCGGCGTCGCGGGCAATGCCGCAGCCATTGACCCCGCCGCCAATGATGGCGAGGTCGAACACAGAATCTGACTCAACCTCAGTCATGTTCATTTTCTGTCGCAAACGAACCTGCCTCTTCCGCGACCACGATCTCGACTTCGTTGGTGGCGCAGGCATCGATGAACTGGGCGGCGGGCTGGCGGTCGGTAACAAACATGTCGATATCGGACAGATCACAGATACGCACCGGCGCCGAACGCTCGAACTTCTGGTGGTCGGCGACCAGGATCACCCGCCGCGCATTTGCAATCATTGCCCGCGCCACCAAAACCTCGCGGTAGTCGTAGTCCAGAACCGCGCCGTCCTGGTCCATTGACGACGCACCAATCACCGCGCAATCGACCCTGAATTGCCGGATGAACTCGACCGCCGCATCGCCGACGATGCCACCGTCGGATTGGCGCACCACTCCGCCAGTCAGGATCAGTTCCTTCGCCGGCGACCCGGTGAGGATATTTACAACGTTGATATTATTGGTTATTACGACAAGATCGCGGTGTCGATAAAGCGCCCGTGCGACCTGTTCTGTGGTCGTGCCGATATTGATAGCCAGCGAGCTGTTCTCGGAAATTTGCGCTGCCGCCGCCGCACCGATCAACGCTTTCTCGGCGGTAAACAGATGACGGCGGTCCTCGTATCCCACATTCGAGACGCTGTTTGCCGGCATTGCGCCGCCATGCACTCGGGCCAACAGGCCGCGCAAGCAAAGCTCGTTCAGATCGCGGCGAATGGTCTGTGGGGTGACCGCGAACGACGACGCCAAGTTGTCGACGAGAACCCGGCCCTGGCCGCGCGCCGCCGCCAGTATGTCACTTTGGCGATCCGTGAGGTTCATGTTCCGTGCAACCATCCCACTATTGACAGGCGCCACTTTCGGTCGACCAACGCATGTTTATGTCAGCATATTTATATTCGCTTGACGCGCAAGTAGTTTTCATTCGAACATCGCAATCGCGCGAAACAATTTGATTCGATCAACCGGGAGGCAAAAAATGTGCAAGAATCTTCTGTCGGCGGCAGCGGCAATTGCCCTGTGTGCGTCGGCATATTCTGCAGTCGCCGACGAGGCGGCTGCACGGAAATGGGTCACCGATGAGTTCAAGCCATCGGCGATTTCGAACGCCGAGCAGATGGCCGAGATGAAATGGTTCATAAAGGCGGCTGAGCCCTTCGTAGGCATGGAGATCAATGTACTGTCGGAAGGCATTCCGACCCACAGCTATGAGTCGGAAGTTCTGACCAAGGCGTTCGAGGAAATCACCGGCATCAAGGTCAATCACCAGATTCTGGGTGAAGGCGAGGTGGTGCAGGCGGTTCAGACCCAAATGCAGACCAACCGCAACCTCTATGACGCCTATGTAAACGACAGCGACCTGATTGGCACTCACTCGCGGCTGCAATTGGCGGTCAACCTGACCGACTGGATGGCTGGCGAAGGCAAGGACGTTACCAACCCCGGGCTGGACCTTGATGATTTCATCGGCAGAAAGTTCACAACCGGCCCCGATGGCGATCTTTACCAATTGCCTGACCAGCAGTTTGCAAACCTCTACTGGTTTCGCAAAGACTGGTTCGACCGCGCGGACCTGAAGGCTGCTTTCAAGGCGAAATATGGCTACGACCTTGGCGTGCCGATCAACTGGTCCGCCTACGAGGATATCGCCGCATTCTTCTCGAATGACGTAAAGGAAATCGACGGTACCAGGATCTACGGACACATGGATTACGGCAAGCGTGCTCCGGATCTGGGCTGGCGGATGACCGATGCCTGGTTGTCGATGGCAGGCACCGGCAGTGCCGGTGAACCAAACGGCATTCCCATTGATGAATGGGGTATCCGCATGGAAGCCGGTTCGTGCAACCCGGCCGGTGCAAGCGTGTCGCGCGGTGGTGCTGCAAACGGTCCGGCTGCGGTTTACGCGATCCGCAAATGGGATGAATGGCTGCGCCAATACGCCCCTCCGGGTGCCGCCAGCTACGACTTCTACCAGTCGTTGCCAGCGCTCAGCCAGGGCAATGTGGCCCAGCAGATATTCTGGTATACCGCCTTCACCGCTTCGATGGTGGCGCCGAAATCTGAAGGCAATAACACCGTCGATGACGCAGGCAACCCGCTGTGGCGGATGGCGCCGTCGCCGCATGGTCCGTACTGGAAGGAAGGCCAGAAGGTCGGCTACCAGGACGTGGGCTCGTGGACGATCCTCAAATCCACACCGGTAGATCGCGCCAAGGCTGCCTGGCTGTATGCCCAGTTTGCCGTGTCGAAGACGGTCGATGTGAAGAAAAGCCACATTGGCCTGACCTTCATCCGGGAATCGTCAATCCAGCATGAAAGCTTCACCGAGCGCGCACCTAAACTGGGTGGTCTGGTTGAATTCTATCGCTCTCCCGACCGGGTTCGCTGGTCACCGACCGGCATCAACGTGCCTGACTATCCGAAGCTGGCCCAGATCTGGTGGCAGCAGATCGGTGACGTGAACTCGGGCGCCTTCACCCCGCAGGAAGCCATGGATCGGCTTGCTGGCGAGATGGATGTGACCATGGCCCGGATGCAGGCGGCGGACGAGGCAGCCAATGTCTATGGCGGTTGCGGCCCGCGGCTGAACGAGGAGAAACCAGCATCGGAATGGCTCGGCAAGGCGGATGGTCCGAAGGCCAAGCTGGACAACGAGAAGCCGCAGGGCGAAACCATCGCCTATGAAGAGCTGATCAAGCGCTGGGCTAACTGAGGCCATCGCTGTCGCACAACATCGCCGCCGGGGAGCAAATCCGCTTCCCGGCGGCTCTCACCGAACAGATTGTGTTTTCCAGAACGCCATTCGGCATGACGCTCCGGACAGCACAAATCCACCCCGAAAGTCAGCATGACCCTCGAACTGAGAAATGTGGTCAAGCGCGTTGGTGCCGAGACCCATATCTTCGACACCAGCCTGACGCTGGCGACCGAGGGGTTCAACGTCCTGCTTGGCGCTACCGGGGCTGGCAAGACCACCCTGATCAAGCTGATGGCCGGGCTCGAGCAACCGACCTCGGGCGAGATCTGGTTCAATGGCGAGAACGTGACCGGCCGCTCGCCACAGCGCCGCAACGTCTCACTGGTGCATCAATTTTTCATCAACTACCCGAACATGTCGGTGTTCGAGAACATCGCCTCGCCCTTGCGCGTCGCCGGTGTCGAGCGGCGCGAGATCGAGCGCCGGGTAGGCGCGACCGCCGATCTGTTGAAGTTGACCCCGATGCTGGGCCGCCGCCCGTCCGAGTTGTCCGGGGGCCAGCAGCAGCGCACGGCGCTCGCCCGCGCCATCGTCAAGGATTCCGGCCTGGTGCTGCTCGACGAACCTTTGGCCAATCTGGATTACAAGCTGCGCGAGGAACTGCGTGATCAGTTGCCGCAACTGTTCGCCGATCGCGGCGCCATCGTCGTCTACGCCACCTCCGAGCCGAATGAGGCGTTGCTGCTGGGCGGCTACACCGCTACCCTGAGCGCTGGCCGCATCACCCAGTTCGGCGAGACTCCGATCTCCTACCGCCAACCGCGCGATCTGGCGACGGCGGAGGTGTTCTCCGACCCACCGATCAACGCGGCTGCCGTGACCAAGCGCGGCGGGCGCATCATCCTCGATGAGACGACCCAGTGGACCGCAACCGGCGCCATCGCCACAGCACCCGACGGCAACTACACCGTCGGCGTCCGCCCGCATCACGTCACGCCGCATAGCCCGGCGGAGCATTCAGTTCGCCTGAATGGCCGGGTTCTGGTCACCGAGCTGTCCGGCTCCGAAAGCGTGGCGCATTTCGACATGAATGACCGCACCTGGGTCGCCCAGAGCCACGGCGTCCATCCCTATCAGATTGGCGCGTCGCACGACTTCTACGTCGATGTCTCGGGATGCCTCTATTTCGGCGCCGATGGGCGTCTGATCGTGGCCGGGTAGGGGGGCAATCAGCATGGCCAAGATCGGATTGAAATCGCTGCGCCACAGCTACATGGCCAACCCCTCTGCCGAGGAAGACTGGGCGCTGCGCCAGATCGATCTCGACTGGTCTGATGGTGGCGCCTATGCGTTGCTCGGCCCGTCGGGTTGCGGCAAGACTTCGCTGCTCAACATCATATCGGGCCTGCTGACGCCGACCGAAGGCCAGGTCCTGTTCGATGACCGCGACGTTACCGCGTTGCCGCCGGACCAGCGCAACATTGCCCAGGTGTTCCAGTTCCCGGTGATCTACGACACGATGACCGTCTACAACAACCTGGCCTTCCCGCTGCGCAATCGCGGTGTATATGAGGCCCGCGTCGATGCCCGCGTGCGTGAGATCGCCGAAATGCTGGAGCTATCTGACATGCTGGACCAGCGCGCCTCGGGCCTGTCGGCGGACGGCAAACAGAAAATCTCGATGGGCCGCGGCTTGGTTCGCGAGGACGTCAACGTCATTATGTTCGACGAGCCGCTGACGGTGATCGATCCCCATCTGAAATGGAAGCTGCGCTCGAAGCTGAAGGAGCTGCACCAAAAAGTCCGCGTCACGATGATCTACGTCACCCACGACCAGACCGAGGCACTGACCTTCGCCGACCAGGTGGTGGTGATGCAGGACGGCGAGGTGGTGCAGATCGGCACCCCGGTCGAGCTGTTCGAACGCCCGGCGCACACCTTTGTCGGCCATTTCATCGGCTCGCCCGGAATGAACGTCCTGCCCTGCGAGGTCCGCGACGGCGGCGCCTTCTTCAACGGCATCCATGTGCCGGTTGGCGAGGGTGTCGGGCGCACCGAAGGCGCGCGCCAGCTCGAGATCGGTGTGCGGCCCGAGTTTGTCCATTTCGCCGATAGCGGCATCCCGGCCGAGGTCGTCAAGGTCTCGGACGCCGGGCGCCACAGCGTCGTCGAGGCCCGCGCCAATGGCAGCCGCATCCATCTGCTGTCGCCGGTCGGCGCGGCAATCCCCGAAGGCACCACGCATCTCGCCTTCGATCCTGCCCGCACCCGTGTCTACGCGGATGGCTGGCTGACCGGTAAGGGGGGCTGAGGCATGGCGGTCAAGACCGAAAACCAGAAGGCCTGGTTCTTCATTCTACCGGTTATCATCCTGGTCGCGTTCAACGCACTGATCCCGCTGATGACGGTGGTCAATTACTCGGTGCAGGAGACCTTTGGCAACAATGTCTTCCTGTGGTCCGGGGTGCGCTGGTTCGAAGATGTGCTGCACTCCGAGCGGTTCCACGCCGCCCTTGGCCGTCAGTTGATGTTCACTGGCATCATCCTCGCCATCCAGGTGCCGCTGGGGGTCGCCATCGCCCTGACCATGCCGCGCCAGGGGCCGTGGGTGCCGGTCTGCCTGGTGCTGATGGCATTGCCGCTGCTGATCCCATGGAACGTGGTCGGCGCGATGTGGAACATCTTCGCCCTGCCGGATATCGGGCTGCTTGGGCGGTCAATCAATGCGATGGGCATCGACTATGACATGACCCAGCAACCGTACGCTGCCTGGTTCACTCTGGTGCTGATGGATGTCTGGCACTGGACCTCGCTGGTGGTGCTACTGGCCTATGCCGGGCTGATCTCGATCCCCGACGCCTACTACCAGGCGGCCAAGATCGACGGCGCCAAGGCTTGGGCGGTGTTCCGCCACATCCAGTTGCCGAAGATGAAGCAGGTGCTGACCATCGCCATCCTTCTGCGGTTCATGGACAGCTTCATGATCTACACCGAACCCTTTGTTTTGACAGGAGGAGGACCGGGTAACGCGACGACGCTGCTGTCGATCGACCTGGTCAAGATCGCGCTCGGCCAGTTTGATCTCGGCATGGCGGGCGCGATGTCGCTGATCTATTTCCTCATCACATTGCTGGTCAGCTGGGTGTTCTACACCCTGATGACCCGCGACGATCCGAATTGAGGGGGACAGGCACGATGAAACGGCTCATTCCCCTAGCCCCGATCCTCTACATCATGTTCCTGATGCTGCCGATCTATTGGCTGCTGAACATGTCGTTCAAGACCACCAACGAAATCCTCGGCGGCTTCAGCCTGTGGCCGCATAATTTCACCCTCGAGAACTACCGCACCATCTTCACCGATCCGACCTGGTATCTGGGTTATGTGAACTCGATCACCTATGTCTCGATCAATACGGCGATCTCGGTCTCGGTGGCGCTCCCCGCTGCCTATGCTTTTTCGCGATACCGGTTTCTCGGCGACAAGCACCTGTTCTTCTGGCTGCTGACCAACCGGATGGCCCCGCCTGCGGTGTTCGCGCTGCCGTTCTTCCAGCTGTATTCGGCGGTCGAGCTTTTCGACACCCACCTTGCCGTGGCGCTGGCGCATTGCCTGTTCAATATCCCGCTGGCAGTGTGGATCCTGGAGGGCTTCATGTCTGGCATCCCGAAGGAGCTGGACGAGACCGCCTATGTTGATGGTTATTCGTTCCCGCGCTTCTTCTTCAAGGTCTTCGTCCCGACCATCACCGCTGGAATCGGCGTGGCCGCCTTCTTCTGCTTCATGTTTTCCTGGGTCGAGTTGTTGCTGGCCAAGACCCTGACGGCGGTCGAGGCCAAGCCGATCGCGGCGATCATGACCAAGACCGCCTCCAGCGCGGGCTACGAACTGGGGCTGCTGGCCGCCGCCGGGTGCCTGACTATCATCCCCGGCGCCTTCGTGATCTATTTCGTCCGCAACTACATCGCCAAGGGCTTCGCACTTGGTCGCGTATAACTGGACCGTGTCTGACCGCAGGGAGGGTCGCAAATGAGCCTAAGCTGGATGGCCTGGACCTGGCCCACCGCGGCGCTGTTTGTCTTCGTCTTCGCCTCGATCGCCGCCATGGGCGTACTGGAGTGGCGCTCGCCCGGCGGCGCTCCGCGTCGCGGTATCCTTGGCCTCGATACCACACGCGGTGATCGGCTGTTCATCACACTCCTCGGCTCGGCCTTCATCTTCCTCGGCTGGCTTGGCCTGATGGGCACGCCACTTTGGGGCGGCCTGGCGATCTCGCTGGCCTGGGGCGCTTTTGTGTTTCGAAAGGTTTGAGTGGTTGGTGGCGGACAATCGAGATCTTAGTGGTTTATGGACCATGTTAGGGGCAAAATAGGTCGGATCGCCGGTATTTGTGCCGCTATCCCGCCAGACCTGCCCGCCACAATGCTTCCAGTTCTTGCGATTCAACGCGCCCCACATGATAGCGCCCGTCAGTTGACTTGATTGACGCATGAATTGGTGAGACGCTCGTCAATCGACCGTTGGCGTTGCGGCGTCATGCGGCCGTGCCGCCTCCAGGCAGTTCAAGATTGGCGTCGCAGAACGGATTAATCGATGAAACTTAGGTATCACCTGAACGAATACTGGCCCGATTTGGCATGGTTGGCGGATTGTCGGCAGGGCGCCGACATAGTCGAAATTTTTTACGGGGCAGGGGTCGAGACAACCGACGACTGGTTCTGCGAGGCGGTTTGGGACGACCCGTTTGACGATGGCCATTTCGACCGTACTGATCTGGTATTTGGGTCAGGGTGTCGAATCCGCGACCAGTACATCGAGTTTGTCTCTTCCGGGTCGACCGTGGATCGATTGCAGGCATTGACGTCGGGCGACCGGGTGCGGGTCTCGAACTCGCTGGTTTGTCTGATGTCCGATAGCGGAGCTGAGTTCAAATCAACCGACTTCGACTACTTTGGCTGGTTCGGATCGGTTACCGCCGGCCTGGATGGTTACAATCGGACGCTGGCGACCACTGAAGGCGATGTGTCCGTGGTCTATTACAATAATTTTCGTTGGGACGGCCAGGTTCTTGTCGAATCGCCGAAACCAACGATTGTCCGCGATTTCGGCAGCTACGAATCCTACGGCGGTTTCCTGGTTCACTCGTTCCAGAGGATCGCCGCCAATATGCAGGCCGATACCCGCCATCGGAAATACCAGTGGATGGGCACTTTGTCGTCCGGATACGATACCTCCACAGTCTCGACGATTGCCCGTTCCGCCGGGTTGAAGGAAGCGATAACCTTTACCACCGGTCGCGGAGGAGGAGACGATAGCGGGGAAAAAACGGCACAAAGCCTTGGGCTGAAATCGATCCTGCTGGATCGAAATGGCTGGCGTTCATTGCCATTTCCGGAGGTGCCATTCCTGGTCGGAGATTCAAAGGGTGAAGAAGTCTATTTCAGTTCCGCGGTTGATCTGCTCAAGAATCGCGTTCTCCTGACCGGTGTCGCTGGCAGCCTGGTATGGGACAAGGAATGGGAGGAGACATCCACAAAATTGGCTCGAAGCGACCGGTCCGGACTGTCACTAACGGAATTTCGCTTGTCGGGAGCGTTCTTGCATCTGCCGGCTCCGTATATGGGCGCGCACCAGGCCGACGACATTCGCCGCCTTAGCAACCTGGATGAGATGGCGCCGTGGGATATCAGTGGCGACTACAATCGCCCACTTTGCCGAAGGATCGTTGAAGAGGCGGGCGTGCCACGATCACATTTCGGCGTGAAAAAGAGGGCCGCCTCAGTCCTGTTCGACCAGCACCACCAGGCCGAAGGCCTATCGACAGGCTCATACGAGGATTGCGTTCGGGTCTCGCAAGGGGGCTGGCGTTCGGCGGTCATGCGAGGGGAAATCCCGCTGAAACAAAGGTTCAAGATCGGCAAGTTGGCGCGAAAGGTGCGACGCAGGCTTCGGTCGGGCCAATGGAAGATCCGCAAAGTGCAAAATTGCGCTCGGGCATGGCTCGGCCTTGCAGCGGCCCCACCGAGCGGCAACGGTTGGTTTGATCGGTGGTTGAGTAGGTTGGTGACGCGGGGATCCATCCACTATTATGCCTTCCCGTGGGCGTTCAATAAAGCCCGGGAGCGTTACCGGAGGCCGGCCAATTGAACGTGCCGTCGGCGCGGATTATGAACCGGCTTTGAGCGAATTTTACGTGACTGACAGGCGGAAGATGTATCCACGCAGTTTCATATTCTCGAACCAACCATTCGATGGCGGGTCAGCGGCACCGTTTGGCTATCTCGCCTGCGGACCGTCAACCAACGTGACATCCTTTGCAAAGCGCTTTCCCGATGGCTCCACCGTCTCACTGCTCTGCATCGGCTATCTGATCGATCTGGATAATGTAGATTTTGATGACGATCAGGTTCTAGCCGACCTCGCCGGGGCATTCCCCAATTTCGCGCGCTTTCACGAAAAACTTAACTACATCAATGGAAGATTTTCTCTGATCGTTCGCTTCAATGACGATTGGCGTATCTATCATGATGCGACAGCGATGCGCTCACTATACTATAAATCCGGCGCTCAATTTTTGGTGTCATCGCACGCGCATCTGATCGCAAATTTGTCCGGCGTCACCACGATCAACCAGCATTTTCGATTCTACAAATTTGGCTATCCGGGCCTCATGTCACCCTTTGAGGGCATCCAGATCTTACCGGCAAATTTTTTCCTCGAACCGACAAGCGGTTTGGTCACCCGGTATTGGCCGACCAACGAGCGTGTCGAGCGTGTCGAGCGCAGCCTCGATGAAGCCTACGACGTCTTCTCACATTACTTTCTGAAGGCGCGCGACGGCATTCTTGCCCGCCAGAAGCCAATCGTTTCGCTCACTGCCGGCCTGGACAGCCGAACCACATTTGCAGTTTTCAAGGACGTCGGGGACGCCGAATTCTTCTCCTATAATGAATCCCACGTCCTCAGCGATTCCGATATCAAGATGGCAAAGAAATTCTGCGCCCTCTACGAAAAAAAAT
Source organism: Thermohalobaculum sp. (assembly GCA_035527255.1). Taxonomy (GTDB): domain Bacteria; phylum Pseudomonadota; class Alphaproteobacteria; order Rhodobacterales; family Rhodobacteraceae; genus Thermohalobaculum. The sequence goes on from DATLAW010000099.1 coordinate 19,111, forward strand.
ACCGAACGATTACGATCAATAAAAACCCCAGAGACAAGATTGAATTCCCTGAATACAGGCACATTCCAAACCTGATCGAATGTTACAGGGATAATTTTGGCGGCGAGAACTTGATTCACATTCGCTCGAATATTGCCGAGGTGGGAAATAATTTTTATCGGAAAATGATCGACCAGGCGATGATCAAGGTCAATCGACCCAGTGATTTCATTCGAGCACGCAGCCTGACGAAACAGGATGATCGGGCGGCGCAGGAGTATGCGAACGATCGCCTGCACGAGATGTTCCAGACAGTTGGATATGACCCTTTATCGGGATCGCCGTTTCTCGGATATGACCCGCTTGACCTGTTCTACTGGGAGTTTCGCGCCACGACCTGGCACGGCCCACTACTTCTTGGATCAGATTTCGCATTCGACACTTTCGTTCTCTTCAATTCGCGCGTCTTGCTGGAGGCAATGCTTTCGATAAACGAAACAGATCGTCGCCGTAGATCGATTCAAAGAACCTTCGTCGATCATCATGCGCCAAAGATTGCTGGTTTTCCGATCAACCCGCCCATGCCGATGGGGATTCATCGAATTCTTCACGCGGTTCATTGGCGTTTGAAGGCCGCGTTAAACCGGTAATAATGGTCCTGTGGATGTTGTCACGCCCGCCTGGCGCGACAGGCAGCTGGAAACTGCTACCCACCCGTGACCGGTATCACTCCGCCGCCTCGCTTGCCTGCGTCGGCTCGACCAATAGCCGCGCCTGCATGACTTCGCGCGGATTGGATCGCGCGGCAATCGCGCCAATGGACGAGAACTCCTCGACCGGCCGGATGCCTGCAAAAGTGTGGCGCGGGTCTTCGGCGCCAGCGAGTGGCAGGCATTCTCGAAAATCTACGTCTGGGCGGCGCTGCCCGAGATCCTCGCCGGGGTCCGGCTGGGGGTAATCCGGGCGGTCAAGGGGGTGGTGATCGGCCAGCTCCTGGTCTCGATCGTCCGCTTCGGGCAGCTGTTCGAGCTCTATTCCGGACGCTTCCTGATGGAGCATTTCTGGGCGCTGCTGTTTGTCCTTTTCGCCTTCGCATTCCTGATCAACGAGGGGCTCGTCTGGATCGAGCGCCGTGTCGATTATTACGCCGCGTCGCGGCACTGACCCACCAATCTGATGGAGACTGTACACCGATGAAATATGCCATCACCCCGCCCGCGCCCGCAGTCCTTCCGGTGCGTGGCTCCGATGCCGTCTTCCCGGTTCGTCGGGTCTACTGCATCGGCCGCAATTACGCCGCGCACACCATCGAGATGGGCGGCGATCCGAACCGCGAGCCGCCGTTTTTCTTCCAGAAGAACCCGGACAA